>NZ_CEYNTP010000125.1:0-7949 GCF_982873095.1 Lentiprolixibacter sp.
CCGGAAAATCCAAACTGTCTCGCCGGGGAAATTTTGAGGGGGATAAAGAAACCTCACGAATGCAGCCAGTTTGGAAAAAATTGTAACCCGTCCAAGCCGCTCGGGGCCCCTATGGTTTCATCGGAGGGGGCCTGTGCTGCCTATTACCATTACACCAGCAATTAAAATTTAATTCTAAGCATACATGGACATATCTGAATTGGAATTCGATGCGATCAGCCTGGGTCACGGAAGTGGCGGACTTATGACCAGAGAACTCCTGGACCAAATCATATTCAAGGTGTTCAACAATCCCTTCCTGGGACAAAAGCACGATGGTTCTCTCATCAAAGTTGAGGGGGAACTGGCGATCTCCACAGATAGTTTTGTGGTCTCCCCTGTTTTCTTTAAAGGAGGTAATATAGGAGAGCTTGCCGTAAACGGGACGGTAAATGATGTGGCCATGTGCGGCGCAATGCCCAAATATTTATCTCTTGCCTTTATCGTTGAAGAGGGCCTTCCCATTAGTGAATTTATAACTATTGTCCGCTCGGTTAAGGAGACAGCAGACCGGTGCGGGGTCCAGATCATCACCGGTGATACCAAGGTAGTAGAAAAAGGAAAGGGCGATAAAATCTTTATCAATACCACGGGCTTTGGTGAGGTGCATCCCAGGGCGAACATCTCGGCGAACAGGATTCAGCCGGGAAATAAGATAATTGTGAATGGGGACATTGCCCAACACGGCATGGCCATTATGTCACAGCGCGAAGGGTTGGAGTTCGAATCCACCATCGTCAGTGATACCACCAACCTCAACTTCCTGGTAAAGGACTTGCTGGACCATTATGGTGAAAAGATCCATATGCTCCGTGATCCCACACGTGGAGGACTGGCCAGTGTGCTTTCTGAGATTGCAAGTGATATCAATCTGGGGGTTACCCTTTCGGAAACTGCACTTCCCGTGGAAAAGCAGGTGGCAGCTGCCTGTGAAATTCTGGGGCTGGATCCTTTATATGTAGCTAACGAAGGATTATTTGTCACTATAGTAGACGAAACCGTTGCTGATGAGGTACTTCAACTGATGCGGGCAGATGACAAGGGCAAAAATGCAGTGGTTGTTGGGGAGATCACTTCAGAACATCCGGGTAAGGTAGTGCTGCACAGTGGCATTGGGGGGAAACGGATCATAAGCCCTATGATTGGGGAACAACTGCCGAGGATCTGTTAATGTTGTTCTACGTGTAAAGTAATACAACCGGGGAGGAATACCGCCTCATGCGGTAAACAGCCAGTACACCCCTACGACAACAGCAAATAACCCACCTGCGAGTCGGATCCCTTTAAAGAATACTTCATTATGCCCGTTTTTGGTTAGGGCAGATACATTACCAAGGACCAGGGCAAAAGCCACCATGGCGATGATAATACCCATCCCAAATCCAAGAACGTAGGTTACAGAATCCGAGGTATCCTCAAAACCAAGCACGGGCAGGAACAATAAAAAATGGGCAATTCCGGCAAAACCGTGGAGTACCCCTATATAAAAGGAAGCAGATTTGCTTTGCTTCATGGTTTTGGGGTGAACATGCCGATGGGAATGTTCGTGGCTATGGTCGTGTTCGTGGCTATGGTCGTGTTCGTGGCTGTGGATCATGGGTTCATGTTCACTGTGCACATGCATATGCTTATGTGGCTTCTTCCCATTGAATATCTTATATATCGCTACTACACCAACACCGATAAGAACAATCCCCACCAACTGTTCGCTATATGCTGAAATGGCCTCCACGGGGATATAATCGCCAAAAAGGGTAAGCAACAGGCCAATTACCAGCATCCCTACGAGATGGCCAATACTCCAGGACAGGCCAATCTTCCAGGCCTTCTTTTTGGATTCGATCACAAAAGGCGTCACGGCAGCCAGGTGGTCGGGACCAGACACGACGTGCAGCATTGACGTGATTAAACCAGCGGTAACAGGCAGGGTAGCATCCATAAACTTACAGCAAATAGGGTAGTTAAAGAAGGGCCAAAATACAAATAAGTTATCAGATCCGCCCAAATGGTAAACCAGAAAAATATCAGTTCCTTGACCAACATCATTATTGATATTTCAACCCCCTTTCACAGTAAAAAAATTCTGGAAAATTTTTTCGATCTATGATAAAAATCAGGTTTTGTCAGGGTAACAATTGTTACTTTAACACAAATTTTAGATTTTGAAGAATCCCCCATAAAGAAGGTACTTCCCCCGTGCCTTAGCAACGTAAGCATAACCAGTAATAACAAATACCCTATGAGACGCCACAAGTTTTTCGGAATCCTGATGCTGATGGTATCAGGCTTATTGTTTGTACAATGTACCAGTGATCCAATTGCAGGACCTCCTGGGCAGGACGGACGCGACGGAATTGACGGAATTGACGGACAGGATGGGGTGAGCGGCACCGCCTCCTGTGTTTCCTGTCACAACAACACCCTGCGCGGTGAAATTGCCGCTTCTTTTGACCTTTCCGCCCACGGTTCGGGTTCAATTGGATTCGCCGAAGGACGCGGTGGTGCTCCGGGCAATGTATGTGCACAATGCCACGGCAGCGAAGGCTTTATTGACTGGGTGACCATCGGGGAAGCCGATACCTTGGGATATGCAAATCCTACCACCATAAACTGTAGCACATGCCACAGCAACCACCGTACGTTCGACTTCGAGAATGACGGTCCGGATTACGCACTCAGGAATCCCGATCCAACAGAGTTGTCCCTGGCACCTGCTATCACGGTAGATTTCGAAGATGCCAGTAACAACTGTATTTTATGTCACCAGCCAAGGCCCAGTTATGAAATCCCAAGCCTCAATGCAGATGGCACATACGTGATTAACACTTCCCGTTTCGGACCCCACCATAGCCCGCAAGCCACGGTATTGGAGGGTGTTCTGGGTGCAGAAATTCCCGGTACGGAAGCCTATCCCGCCAGGGCGTCGGCAGCGCACCGTACAGGCGCTTCCTGTGTTTCCTGTCACATGGGCGAATCTAACGTAGCCTCCGTAGGCGGGCACTCCTGGAACCCTGTAGAGGAGAATTGTATAGAGTGTCACGGTTCCGTTCCCGGAGAGGCTAGCGGCTTCTCTGCTGATATGGCTACTTTACTGGAGCTCCTCCGCAATGTTGAAGGCGTTGCCTTTGAGGTAGACGCAGAAGGGGATCCTGTTTTTGATGCTGAAGGCAATTTCATCCCAACAGACTCGGTTGTTGTCGGTATCATTAGGGCTGGATCCGAAGATCGCACCAACAGCGGTATCTTCTCAGATGTAGCCGCCATGGCCGCCTGGAACTACAAAACAGCATATGAAGACCAGAGCCGTGGTATCCATAATCCGGAATATACCAAGGCGCTGATTAAGAACTCTATTGAGGCACTTCAAAACGAAAACTAAGATTGGTGTCCCGTGCTGTATCATCCTGCCTGTTTAAGACAGGATGATACGGTTCGGATATACCAGCCTAGGACCCAATTTTCCCAGGTGAAGTCTAAACCCTTAGCGATGAAAAAAAATGCACTACTGATTCTGGCAGGTTGCCTGCTGTTGTTCAGCTCCTCCTGTTATTACGACGAACTTATAGAAGTAGAAATACCCGATATCCCGGATACTCAGGAAATTTCCTTCAGCGCGGATATTGAACCCTTGTTTTCACAAGCCGGAAAAGATTGTACGCGTTGCCATGACGCAAATACAAGCCCGGACCTGAGGGTGGGAAACGCCTATAATGCCCTTGTTCCCGATTATGTGATTGCGGGAAATCCCGATGGAAGTGAATTGTATCAAAAACTTCCCGGAGTAGGACATCCCTTCGATGTTGGATTTAACATGGATGCCTCGGAAATTTCCCTGATACGGGAATGGATCGAACGGGGAGCCGAAAATAACTAACCTAAAGAAACGACAAGATGAGACCATTATATTTCTTATTGTTTTTGTTTTTCGCAATGCCTATGCTGGTTTCTGCCCAGGAAGCCGGGGAGGAAACTGAAAAGCCAGTGGATAAACCACAGCGCCCGGCCTTCGAAAGCAGCTTCATCATTGATAACCCAACAGACCTCCTCTATAATAAGAACAGCCTGGAGGTGGTAATCAACCACAGGATGGGGGAGATCAGCGGGGGAAACAATGATATCCTAGGTATCTATGGAGCCGCTAATATCAGGATAGGGCTTTCCTACACGCTGCACGAAAGGCTGCAAATAGGATTTGGCACGGAAAAAGAACAGAAATACCAGGATTTCAACTGGAAGGTTGGGTTATTGAAGCAAACCCGCTCAGACCGTATTCCCGTTAATGTAACCTATTACGGTAACGTTGTGATCGACGCCAGCAAGAAAGAAAATTTTGCGCTGGACCAGCACCGCTATTCCTTTTTTAATCAATTGATAATATCCCGCAGGTTCTCCCCCAATTTCTCAATGCAGTTGGCCCCGAGCATGTCGCATTTCAATGTAGTTCCGGCTAATATGAATAATGATGTGTTCAGCATAGCCCTGGGTGCACGAATGAAGGTTAGTGCACAAACGGCTATTTTGCTGGATTACAGTCAGCCCTTTACAAGCTTTGGGGTGGATAGTAATGGCAATGATTTGAATCCGGAACCCGGACTAAGCCTGGGGGCTGAGTTTGTGACCTCCTCCCACGCCTTCCAGATTTACCTGACGAACCTCAGGGGAATCGTTCCCCAGCAAAATTACGTGTTCAACCAGAACAGGTTCTTCAACATGTTTGGCGGTGACGGGGTATTGATTGGGTTCACCATCACCAGGATCTATAACTTTTAATTTGATTATACCGAGCTTGTTATGAAAGAAGAGAAACGGTCCAAAGGGAAAACCGACAGGCGAAGCTTTGTAAAGCTCGGAGTACTATCGGGCATTACTGGCCTTTCTGGTGCCACCTTATTGTCTAACCTGGCTTCAGAACAGGAGTTGGAGGCATCAGGTGACAAGATCAAGCTGCTCACCCCGGATGGAAAAATCGTGGAGGTAGATGCAAAGAACATCAATAAGTACCCAGAGGCCCACATTACGCCGGCAGCATCCAGGGAAGGGATACCCAACAGGAAGTTTGTGATGGTGATCGACCTGGCCAAGTGCAACAATGCCAGGAAATGTGTGGAAAGCTGCCAAAAAGCGCATCAGCTCGATACCCATGAGGAATTCATGAAGGTGCAGCTCATAAGGGACCATGAGGAAGGCGCCCCTTACTGGTTTCCCAAACCCTGTTTTCATTGCGACGAACCTCCCTGTGTAACGGTATGCCCCACCGGAGCCACATTTAAAAGGGATGACGGGATCGTCCTGGTGGATAACGACCGCTGCATTGGCTGTAAGTTCTGCATGACCAGCTGCCCCTACTCTGCCCGTAGTTTTAATTGGGGACATAAAGATAAGTTCGACAATACAGATCAGCCTTACTCCCCGGAAACAAGTGTTCCGGCAACCGAGGGGACGGTAATGAAATGTGATTTCTGCCCTGACCTGCTCAGGCAAGGGGAATTACCCCACTGTGCCAAGGCATGCCCTATGGGCGTCATTTATTTCGGTGATAAGAACGAAGACCTGGTGACCAATGGGGTGGAAACTGTCCGTTTTTCTCAGCTGATAAAAGATCGTGGCGGATATCGCTACCTGGAACATCTCGGTACCAAACCCAATGTATACTACCTGCCCCCTGTGAACAGGCAGTTCCCATTGGAACGCGGCTTTAATATCGATGAGGAAATCCTCGACCGCTACGACGATGTTCCCGAAGTACAGGAATTCAAGGCTAAATCTAAAGAATAACGGTTCTAATTCTCGTTATGGATATTGCAAATAGAAAAAAAGAGTTGGTTAAGGAATTTTCGCCCAAGCTCATGCAATTTGACAGGGTATCCAAATTCTGGATCGGATTGTTGATCGTCCTTGTTTTGGCAGGATGGGCAGCCTTCGTCTTACAGGTCGTAAAAGGTCATGAAATCACCGGAATGCGCGACAATGTGGTGTGGGGGATCTATATCATAAATTTCATCTTCTTTGTTTGTCTCAGTTATTCCGGAGCGTTCATCTCAGGCATCCTGCACTTCTTTAAAACGCCTTTGAAAAATTCAGTGACCCGTATTGTAGAGATAATCACGGTATTGTCACTGGTGGTAGGGCCCATATTCATTCTGCTTTGTATTGGCAGGCTGGACCGTTTGCACTACCTGTTTATCTACCCCAGGATACAGTCGCCCATTACCTGGGATATCATAGCCATTATGACCGACCTCGTGGCCTGTTTTATTTATTTGTACCTGACCTTTATACCTGATTTTGCAATCCTGCGGGACAATTGTCATGATTGTCCGTCCTGGAGGCAAAGGCTCTATCGTTTTCTGGCCATGGATTACCGGGATACCCCTGAGCAGTCAAGGCGGCTTCATAAACTAATACGCACCATGTCTGCCATGGTCATTGTCCTGGCGATTGTTGCCTATACCGTTCTGGCCTGGATCTTTAGCCTTACGCTACAGCCGGGGTGGAACAGTACCATTTTTGCACCTTACTTCATTGTGGCGGGCCTCTATTCAGGGGTGGGTGTGATCATCATCTCTATGTTCCTCGTGCGTAAATACCGGAAACTGGATCATTACATTCGAAAAGTGCATTTTATGGCAGCGGGTATTATACTTTTGGTCGTTTCTCTGCTGTACGGCTACTTCACTTTCAGTGAGTATTTCTCCAGGTGGTTTAGCCACAAGATCCACGATATAAACCTGCTGAATACACTGTTCAACAAGTATTTCTGGGCCTTCATTTTTGCCAATTACATCGGGGTCCTTGTACCTTTCTTTATCCTTTTCTTTAAAAAGTTCAGGACGATCAAGAGCATAACCTTTGCGGCAGTTATTGCTGTACTGGGACTGTGGATGAACCGGTACCTAATTGTTGTCCCCACGCTGGAAACACCCTATATCCCCATACAGGATACCCGGCCCGAATTCATAGAGTATTCTTCCACCTGGGTGGAATGGGCCCTTAGCCTTGGGGGAATCGCCTCCTTTGTATTGCTATTTATACTGATCATTAAGCTTGTACCTGTAGTACCTATGTCTGACATTATTGCGTACGAAAGAGAGCGAGAAAATCAGAAACGCGCTAAAAAAATCGGATAATATGAAGGCAACACTTAAAAACAGTCTGATTTTTTTCCTGATCGTTTTCGGGTTCCTTCTTCCTTCAAATAGTAGTGCTCAGGAAGATGTTGATATGAGCGAATACAGGGTGCGCTTTGGATTCACAAGCACCAAGCATGCTGATCAGTCCCGGGTTTTTCAAGCTGAGTTCACGGCAAGCCACAGGAAAGACCGCAGGAACAAGATCCCCATCTATGGGGCGGAGATACAATTCCTGAACTTCCTGGACGATGAGGAAGTGGAATTAGGCAGGGTTGCAACATCGCAGGAAGGTATTGCCGAGATTACCCTTCCCGCAGCTCATGAATACCTGACAGATAGTGAGGGGTATATGAATTTCCGGGCGTATTTTAAAGGAAGTGACGCCCTTGATGAAGAATCAGAAGAACTCCGCATACAGAACCTGCATCTGAAGCTCGACTTGGTAGAAATAGACAGCGTTCAAACGGTAAAGGTGAATGCATTTACCGTTGACAGTTTGGGTATGGAGTCCCCGGTGAATGATGCGTACGTGATGCTGTCCGTAGACGGCATGCTCTCGCGGATGGTCTTCGAGGAAGATTTTATACAGGATGGGGAATTGGAAATTGAGTTTCCACAGGGATTGCCGGGAGATACCAAGGGAAACATTACGGTTTTTGCCGTAATAGCAGATGATGATAATTTTGGTAATGTCATTCAGACCCAATCCGTTGGATGGGGAATTCCAAAAGCAGAAAGAACAGAGATGCTTTCCCGACGTCGCTCTGCCGCCGGTGCCGG
>NZ_CEYNTP010000126.1:0-7887 GCF_982873095.1 Lentiprolixibacter sp.
TTCTGCAGCGAGTTCCTCATGCCAGGCTTCGGGGAAATAACGGAGGGCATTGCGCACGGCCAACTGCTTTTCCTCCCGGCTCAGGATATCTTTGCGGTTGGGGGCGTGACTTACTTCTAAGTTATAACTGGCCTGTGGGGGGAGTTCGGTGGGGATTCCCTGCAGAAGGGCCGACTGAAATGCGGACAGGTTCGTTGCTGTTTTCATGGCTTTCTTCAATTATTATCCGGGCATACCAGTTTCCCTTTTTTCCAGACCATCGCTGGCTTGAGGGACCCCTGGTGATAGAGTATTTCATTGTAGTGGGGAGTGGAGAAGATAAGGAAATCTGCAAGGTAGCCTTCCTGTAATTTGCCACGGTCCTCAAGCCCCAGGGCTGCAGCAGCCCGTAAGGTGATCCCTGCAAGGACTTCGGCATTGCTTAATTTTTCAAATGTACCCAGGACACTGGCCTGCGTGAGCAAATCCCCCATGGGAGCGGATCCCGGATTGTGGTCACTGGCAATGGCCAGGGCAATACCGGCATCCAGCAATTTCCTTGCAGGGGCAAAATCGCATCCAAGCCCCAGCGTGGCGCCTGGTAAGGCCGTGGCGATTACGTTGCTCCTGGCCAATAGCTGTATCTCTTTTTCTGTACTTGCCTCCAGATGGTCTGCGCTAAGGGCATTGAACTCGACAGCGATTTCAGTGCCGCCGGTGGAAAACTGATCAGCGTGGAGGGTGAGTTCAAAACCCATTTCCTTGGCCTTCCTCAAATACGGGCGAATGGTCTTCTGGTCAAAGGCTCCCTCTTCAATGAAAGCATCTATGCGCCTGCAGAGGTTTTCTTCCAGCAATTTCGGGAGTAATTCCCTGGCAATACTATCAAGGTAGGCGGCAGCCCCATTTGGATAATCCCTTGGGGTAATATGCGCTGCAAGACAGGTAGGGATAAGGTCCGGTGCCACTTCCTGATCCGCTTTTCTTATAGCCCGCAGCATTTTTAGTTCTTCGGGGACGCTCAGGCCATACCCGCTTTTTACTTCAATGGTGGTTACCCCATGCCGTAAATGCCGTTCTGCTCTCCGGATCACTCCTGAGGCAAGGGCGTCTTCTCCAGCGGCCCGTGTCTTGCTCACCGTATCCCATATACCGCCCCCTTTTTTGGCAATTTCCTGGTAGGTGGCGCCGGAATTGCGATAGGCGTAGTCATGGGCCCTGCTCCCTGCGAAGCAAATATGGGTATGGGCGTCTATCCAGCCGGGAAGGACAATACCCGGGCTATCTAAGGTTATGAGATCGGCCTGGAGCTGGTTTGCGACTTCCTTCAGTTCACTGTGTGGCCCTATGCGATAGATCCGTTCGCCTTCCAGAATAAGAGCCATATCTTCCCACACGGGAAGCTGAGCATCCAAAACAGGTCCTTTAAGCGGCAACCCACTCATGGGAAGTAACTGACTAACAGGGCCTATAAAAGTGTATCGGGACATGCGGTTCAATAGGTTTCAAATTCCTGTGTATAGGGGGTAGAAATGGATATTCGGGCTCTCTCCCGGGCTTTTTCTACAATGGTGATGATCACCTTATCACGGATCATCTCTATCCCTTTTTCAATATCATCACTAAAGACGCGATCTTCTTTGGCAAATTTCACCTGTTGCCGTACGGCCTGATGCACCTGCTCCAGAAGTTTACCTGATTTCAGCGGTTTTCTGAACTCGAAAGCCTGGGCAGCAGTAAGGAGTTCTATGGCCAATATTTTCTCGACATTTTCCAAAACCTGCAGGGCTTTTCGGGCACTAATGGACCCCATGCTAACATGGTCTTCCTGCCCCATGGAGGTGGGAATACTATCTGCACTTGCCGGAAAGCAAAGGCTTTTGTTTTCACTAACCAGTGCCGCAGCAGTGTACTGCAGGATCATATAGCCCGAATTGATACCGGTATCCTCCATGAGCAATTCAGGTACCCCGGGACTATTCCCTTCCAGTGCCAGGTATATCCTTCGATCAGAAATATTCCCTATTTCGGAAGCGGCCACGCAGGCGTAATCCAGAGCCATGGCAAGCGGTTGCCCGTGAAAATTCCCGCCGCTAATGGCTCCGTCCTGCCCAACAATAACCGGGTTGTCCGTAACGGCATTCAGCTCAATTTCCAAAAGATCTTTAAGATGCAGCCATGCATTCCGCGAGGCGCCATGTACCTGTGGGATACAACGGAGTGAATAGGGGTCCTGTACCCGTTCACAATCGACATGGTCCTCCAGGATTTCGGAACCTTTTAAAAGGGCATTGATCCTTCCTGCCACGTGGAGGGAGCCTTTATACGGCCTTAGTTTATGTAATTCCGGATCAAAGGGTTTTAGCGATCCTTGCAGCCCCTCGAGCATCATGGCCCCAATGATGTCTGCCTGGCTTAGGCAACTGTGCATTTTGGCAACCACCCGTACGGCATGGGCCGCAATAAACTGTGTCCCGTTGATTAAGGCCAGGCCTTCTTTCGGACCCAGTTCCAGGGGAAGGAGCTTGTTTTCCTTGAGCACTTTGTTTGCTTCGTGTACGGTATCACCATGGTATACCTTGCCAAGACCTATAAGTGGGAGGAAAAGGTGGGCTAAAGGCGCCAGGTCTCCAGAAGCCCCCACGGAGCCTTGTGAAGGGACCACCGGCATCATGTTATGTTCCAGGTGCCATAGGATACGATCAAGGGTAGGCTCAGCAATTCCAGAATACCCCATGGCAAGTGAGTGGACCTTTAAGATCAGCATTAACCTGGAAATATCGGGGGAAACCGGGGGGCCCACTCCCACACTGTGACTCTTCAGGATATTCTCCTGCAAAAGGCGGGTTTCAGCAGCCGATATTTTGGTAGTACACAGGGGGCCAAAACCCGTGTTGATACCATAAACCGGATCTCCCTTGGCAACCAGGAGTTGCACTCTTTTGTGACTTTCTCGGATACGTTTTCGCGCGGCTTCGGACAATACTCCGGTAGATTCACCCCTGGCCAGTGAAACGGCTATTCCGGCGGTGAGGCGATCTTCCCCGTATCGGAAAACACCTTCGGATTGTGCCATATGTTATTAATTGGTGTTATAAATGTACCCATTAAGTTTCAGATAAATTACCCTTCCCATCGGGAAAGTTATTTTGTGGCCAGTTTCAAAATATGATCTGGGTTGCTGTATCTTTGGACGGAAAAAATTTTGTTGTGATGCTATTAGATTTAATAAAGAGAAGACGTTCGGTTTTTCCTGTGCAATACAATGGAAAAGCCGTATCCAGGGAAGATATAGAAACTGTATTGGAAGCGGCCAATTGGGCCCCGACCCACAAAAAGACCGAGCCCTGGAGGTTTAAGGTGGTAACAGGCGAAGGATTGAAGCGATTGGGGGATTTTATGGCTGAGGTGTATCAGGCCACTGAAGAAAAACCCAAGCAGATGAAAATCAAAAAGCTTAGGGAGAACCCCCGTAAAGCTTCGGCTGTTATTGCAATCTGTATGCAAAGGGATGAGAAGGAACGCTTGCCGGAATGGGAAGAAATCGCTTCTACTGCCATGGCGGTCCAGAACATGTGGCTATACTGTACCGAGAAAGGTATTGGCAGTTACTGGAGCTCCCCCGGGATCATTTCCCGGATGGACCAGTTCTTTGATATGGCTCCCGGGGAACGCTGCCTGGGGTTATTCTATATGGGTTATACCGATATGGAACTCCCTGAAGGCATGCGCCAGCCTATTGCTGATAAAGTGGTCTGGCTGGATAAATAGGGGTTAGTTGAAATAGGGGAAAAGGGCTGCACGGTACTCCCAGGCCATCGATATAAATAACCCCAGGTAAATTATCGCCACCAGGAATTTCAGGAAGGTCCCGGTTAAGAAACCGATAAAGGATCCGAAAGCCGCTTTAAGGGCCGTTTTCTGATCGGCCTTATTGATAAGCTCCCCAATAAGCGCGCCTACGAAAGGCCAGATTACGATCCCGAAAATACCCAGCACAGGAAATAATATGGCCACCACAAGCCCCAGGGTCGTACCGATCATACCCGCCCTGCTCCCGCCAAATTTACGGGTACCTACCGCCGGTATGATATAGTCCATGGCAAATACCACCAGGGCAATTACAAAGGTAATACCCAAAAACCACCAGTCGTTGGGTACGGCGGAGGTCAGTACCAGGACCAATAACCCCAGCCAACTGAAAGGCGGGCCCGGTAAAACGGGCAGGAAGCTCCCGAAAACCCCGATCAGCATCAGGATAAATCCAATGACCAGTAAGAAGATGTCCATTTATGACTTTTATGTTTGACGAAGATACACAGGATTTGTTACAGCTTTGGCAGGGGTGAGTACAATAGTCCAGACGCGGTTAGTTGCTCAAAATATCGTAATTTCCGTGATCGAATATGTGATGTATGCGTGCCCTGGGTTCTTTCCTGTGCTTTTTCCTTTTGATCTCTTGCGAATGGTTTGCGCCGAGTGACACCAAAACCCGAAGGATAGTGGAACTGGAAATGCAGAGTATCAACTGGGAGGAGCTGGACCAGTATCCCTTATTTGAGAATTGTGACGAATTGGCTGGTAAAAAAGAGCAGAAGGCCTGTTTTGAAATGACGCTTCTGGATCATTTCACAAAAACCCTTTCGGATTTTGAATTCGTACTGGATACAGTAGTACAGGACACCCTCTATCTCGATTTTCTGGTGACCCGTGAGGGGGAAATACAGGTGCTGGACATAGAACAACATGAAAAAGTAGAACTACAGATCCCTGAATTTGAAGGCGTGCTGATTCAGAGCCTGAAAGCGCTTCCGCCACCACAACCGGGACTAAAAAGGGGCATACCGGTAAGTGCGAAATTCAGGATCCCGTTAATTATACAAACCGAACAGTGATTTGGGTATGGAGAAGATCATATTGGGAATAGACCCGGGAACCACGGTCATGGGGTTTGGGATTATCAAGGTAGTAGGCAAACAAATGGAGTTTGTCCAGATGAACGAATTGATCCTAAAGAAGTACGGGGACCCCTATACCAAACTCAAGGTCATCTTTGAACGCACCCTGGAGCTTATTGATACCCACCATCCGGACGAGATTGCTATCGAAGCGCCATTTTTTGGAAAGAATGTGCAGTCTATGCTCAAATTAGGCAGGGCACAAGGGGTAGCCATGGCAGCCGGCCTTTCCCGGCAGATCCCCATTACCGAATACCTGCCCAAAAAGATCAAGATGGCCATTACCGGGAATGGTAACGCCAGCAAGGAACAGGTGGCTAAAATGCTTCAGAGCACCCTTAAACTAAAATCACTGCCCAAGAACCTCGACAGCACAGACGGCCTTGCCGCTGCAGTTTGCCATTTTTACAACGCAGGAAGGCCTGAAGTTGGAAAATCCTACACCGGATGGGCGGCTTTTGTAAAGCAGAACGAGAAACGCATCAAGTCCTGAAGTTGAATTGCTGTGACCATATCAGATGAGCGGAATCTATATCCATATCCCCTTTTGTAAGCAGGCCTGTCACTATTGCGATTTTCACTTCTCCACACAACTCAAGAAAAAAAAGCCCTTACTGCACGCCCTTGTACGTGAATTGGAAATACGGCGCGATGCCCTTGGGGATACCCCTGTGGAAACCCTCTATTTTGGCGGAGGTACTCCTTCTTTAATGGATGCAGCCGAAATTTCCGAACTGATTGGCAGGGCCAGGGCCAACTTCAGCTTTGTGGATGATCCGGAAATCACCCTGGAAGTCAATCCGGATGATGTTCGTCCTGAGAAAGCCAGGCAATGGTCTGAAGCAGGGGTTAATCGTCTGAGCATGGGGGTGCAATCCTTCTTTGAAGAGGACCTGGAGTTCATGAACCGGGCGCATAATGCAAACGAGGCCAGGTTGGCCATGGAATGGGCCCGTGAACATTTCGATAATATCTCAATTGACCTGATTTACGGTTTCCAGGACCTGACGGAAGAAAAATGGCTGAACAACCTGAAGACAGCCTTGTACTATGAAATTCCCCATATTTCGGCCTACGCCCTGACTGTGGAACCCAGAACGGCCCTGCATGCTTTTATCGATAAAGGAAAGCTCGATCCCCCCGATGAAGCCCAGGCTGAGGTGCATTTCAGGATGTTAACCGATGTGATGGAATCTGAAGGTTTTGTACATTATGAGATCTCCAACTTCGGAAAGCCAGGTTATTTTTCACGAAACAATACCGCCTACTGGATGGGCACCCCCTATTTGGGGATAGGGCCTTCCGCCCATTCTTTTTACGGGAATAAACGCGGTTGGAATGTTGCCAATAACAGCAAATACATCAAGTGCCTCGAGCAGGGCATAGTACCTGTTGAGTATGAAGAGCTGACTGAACGAGATCGGTATAACGAGTACATTATGACCGGACTTCGCACCATCTGGGGCGTGTCTCTTTCCGAAATTGCCTCCCGCTTTGGTGATTCTTACACGCAGTATTTCTTGTCCAAACTCCCCACACATTTGTCAAGCAAACAACTCATGCAGGAAGGAGAAACCATATCGGCCACAGCCTTGGGGAAATTCTTTGTTGACGGGATAGCTGCCGACCTTTTTATGCTCGATTAAGGCAGTTTATCTGGAAGAATAATCCCTGCCCGGGTTGTTTCAAAGTTTGTACCTTCGCACTCGATTCTGATCCAAGCATATTTGTATGATTGCAACCTTACAATTCGGTATAAAGCCCATTAAAGTAGATCTGGCCAAACCCCTTGACATTTCCATCCCTATGGGAGGGGGAGCTTCTAATGTAAATGCCTGGAATGTAGGCCCCCCTGAGATCAAACCTTATACGGATGGAGAATTTATCGGCAGCGTGCAGGAAGGGGCCGCCGTTAATTTCAATAAGATCGAATGCCTTCCGCATTCCCATATTACCCATACCGAATGTGTGGGCCATATCACGGACAAAGTACATTCTGTGAATACCCATTTGCGTAAATATATTCATCTGGCCGAGTTGATTACGGTGGCCCCGGAAAAACAGGGGGAGGATTTTGTAATATCGGCCAAGCAATTGAAATATGCCCTTGGGAACAAAAAAAGGGAAGCGCTGGTGATCCGGACCCTCCCCAATACCCTCCAGAAGAAATCAGCCCAATATTCCCATACCAACCCACCTTACCTGCTTGAAGAGGCCGCTCGATTCCTGGCTAACAAAGGAATTGAACACCTGCTGATCGACCTTCCTTCTATAGACAAAGAACAGGATGAAGGGGCGTTGCTGGCCCACCGGGCATTCTGGAGAATGGATGGCGATATACGCTATGGGGCAACCATAACAGAGTTCATTTACGTGGACAACCAGATTGCAGACGGGACCTATTTGCTGGACCTGCAGGTGGCACCGGTTGAAAATGATGCCAGTCCGTCACGACCTGTGCTGTATGCCCCGTTGGCATAGGCTGCGTTAGCGGGCATTCTTCTTATATTTACTTCATGGAGAACAGTATAGAGATCATATTGGGATTACTATTGGGGGCGATCTTTATGTTCTGGACCTATACCTATTTCAGAAAAAGGAAGAGCAAGGAACTCACAGAACACCAGTCCACAGTGCTGCTTCAGAAGATACGAAGTGTATGCAAACTGATGACCATAGAGGGGGATTTTGCAGAGATCTACAGGTACGAAAATACCCGTCAGCATTTTATGAGCCTTTTTAGCAGCAAGAAAAGGGCCCTTATTGTGATAAATGCAAAGGCACAGATTGGATTCGACCTGAAAAAGGTAAAAATGCAGGCCAACAACGAGAAAAAGACCATCATCCTCACCAACTTTCCCGAACCGGAAGTGATGTCTATCGAACCGGAGCTGGAATTCTACGATATCAAGAATGGCCTGTTCAATAGTTTCCGGCCCAATGACCTCAC
>NZ_CEYNTP010000127.1:0-7739 GCF_982873095.1 Lentiprolixibacter sp.
GGCTATTCAGGAGCAAGCGGAGCAGTACTTACATGTTATGGTCTATGGGGAATATGTGGTTGCACCGGCGGTGGAACTGTGTAAATCCCTGGCCAGTTACCTGCCTGATCCCCTGGAGACCACTTATTTGGTAAATTCAGGAACCGAGGCCATGGAAGGGGCCTTAAAACTTGCCCGAAGGGTAACGGGCCGGTCCGAACTCATCTCCGCCAGAAATGCCTATCACGGAAATACCCTCGGCAGCCTCAGCCTGATGGACTATGAATCCCGAAAGGCACCTTTCCGGCCCCTGATTCCCGACATTCGTCATATTGCTTTCAATTCACTGGCAGACTTGGATAAAATCACCCCTAAAACGGCTGCAGTAGTACTGGAAACCATACAAGGGGGGGCAGGTTTTATTAGTCCGGAAAACAACTACCTGCAAAAAGTCAGGGAGAAATGCACTGCAGCGGGTGCGCTTTTGATCCTCGATGAGATCCAACCGGGATTTGGCCGCACTGGAAAACTCTTTGCCTTTGAACATTATAACTGCGTCCCGGACGTTGTGGTCATGGGCAAGGGAATGGCTTCTGGTATGCCCATAGGTGCGTTCAGCGCATCAAAGGAGATGATGTCCAGTCTGAGCGACCACCCCAAATTGGGGCATATCACCACTTTTGGGGGCAATCCAGTCATTGCCGCTGCCGCACTGGCCACTCTGGAGGAGATTACCTCAGCTAACCTCATTCCGGCTACACTGGAAAAGGAAAAGCAGTTTAAAAAGCGGTTACAGCATCCCCTCATAAGGGAAATACGTGGAAAAGGGCTAATGCTTGCACTTATTTTGGACAATGCAGAACTGGCCAATAAGCTGGTTCTGAAATGCGCCGAAAGGGGCCTTATCCTTTTCTGGTTGTTGTTTGAAAACACAGCGGTAAGGATCAGTCCGCCACTTACTGTTTCTCCTGAGGAAATCGACCAGGGTTGTGACATTATCCTCGAAGTCTTGGACGAATTGCAACAATAAACTGTTAACTAATTTGTTGATAATAATGCCCCGATCCGGAAAAAAGAATGATCTCAAAAGATTTATTTTTAAATCCATAGTATAACCAAGCCCGTTCTCTATGGCGTTAGATTCCAATGAAAGACCAAGCTCATCCATTACAAAATTCGAATCAATGCTCAAAACCAACGACGTCTATTTCTTTGACGCTGAGGACTTTGAGGATATTATTCACCACTACCTGAACAACGGCAAAATCTCGCTGGCCAAGAAGGCCATCAAAATAGGACTACTACAACACCCTGGCGCCATCCACTTAAAATTACTGTTGGTAGAGGTACTGGTTTTCGAAAATCGCTTCCAGAAAGCAGAATCTCTATTGGATGAATTGCAACGGTTAGACAGCAGCAATGAGGAGATTTATATACAGCGCGCAAATATCTATTCAAAGAAGGATAATCACGCGGCCGCGGTGGAACTGCTTATAAAAGCCCTTGAATTATCTGAAGGCAGTCTGGATGTTTATTCCCTGCTGGGCATGGAATACCTTTTCATGGATGATTATGTGAAGGCACGTGAGAATTTCATGATGTGTGTTGAGAGTGATCCGGATGATTATGCTTCCTTATACAATGTCGTGTACTGTTTTGAGTTTCTGGAAGAATATGATGGGGCGATTGCCTACCTTAACAACTACCTTGAGACCAATCCCTATTGCCAGGTAGCGTGGCATCAACTGGGTAAGCAGTACTACACCAAGGAAATGTACAAAGAAGCCTTAGCAGCCTTTGATTTTGCCATTATTGCAGATGATTCCTTCATGGGCGCCTATTTTGAGAAAGGGAAAGTACTGGAAAAAATGGGCGAATATGAGAAGGCCATAGAAAACTACGAAACTACCATTACCATAGAGGACCCCACTTCACATGCCTACCTCAGGATGGGGAAATGCTATGAGCGCCTGGAGAATCACGAACTTGACAAATATTATTACTACCAGACCGTGCATGAAGATCCCCTGCTGGACAAGGGATGGCTGGCCATTACGGACTTTTATTTCCGAAAAGGCGACTACAGAAAGGCGCTCTTTTACGTGAATAAAGCCATCAATATTGATGGCCAAAACCCACAATACTGGAAAAAATGTGCCCGTATCCATGCTGCTCTGGAGCAATATGATGAGGCAGATTTTTCATACAGGCAGGCTGTAGAACTGGGCAATTACGAATTGGATACCTGGTTGAACTGGTCCGAAGTGGTTACCCAGAACCAGGACCTCAACACGGCCATTCAGATCCTCGTCCAGGGCCTGGAATTTTATCCGGATATGGCTGAAATGCTCTACAAAATGGCGGGCTTATATCTTCTGGCCAAAGAGCCGGCCAAAGCGCAGTACCGCTTCATCAAGGCGTTAAAGATGGATATGGGCAAACTGCATTATTTTGAACTGGAGTTTCCCAGTTTCTATAACTCGGAATGGGCTCAGAATATAATTCTGGATATTAAGAAGGCATCCGAATAAATACGGTACTTTTGTGTTCTGCGAATGAAGGAACGGAACCTTTTACAATACCTGATTCTTTCCTTGAAAGGAATGGCCATGGGCGCTGCCGATGTTGTGCCCGGAGTCTCCGGGGGCACAATTGCCTTTATTTCAGGAATCTACGAAGAACTTATCGCCTCGATCAGCAATATTGGTCCCGGACTTTTTAAAACCTTGCGAAAAGAGGGGTTTTTGGCTACCTGGAAAGCGGTGAATGCCAATTTTCTGCTGGCCGTATTTACGGGAATAGCTATTAGTATTATCTCTCTTGCCAAAATCATCAGCTGGCTACTGGTAAATGAGCCTGTGCTCCTTTGGTCTTTTTTCTTCGGTCTCGTCCTGGCCAGTATATTCTTCGTCGCTAAAGGAATTAAGCGCTGGAATATGGCAGTTATATTGATATTTGCTGTGGGGGCTGTTTTGGCCTATTACATTACCAGCCTTCCTCCAAGCGAAAATACGGGTTCCATGCCCTACCTTTTCCTTTCCGGGGCACTGGCAGTTTGTGCTATGATTTTGCCGGGGATATCCGGTGCCTTTATCCTTGTGTTATTGGGTAGTTACAAGACCGTACTGGATGCTGTACATGAACGAAATCTCCTGATCATCGCAACAGTGGGGGTTGGGGCCATCTTTGGACTGTTGAGTTTTGCCAGGTTGCTCAAATGGATGTTTGGACACTACAAAAACATGACACTGGCCTTGCTGACAGGTTTTATCCTGGGTTCCCTGAATAAAATATGGCCCTGGAAAGAGGTTTTGTCTACACGAAAATACGGGGATAAGGTGATACCGGTCCTGGAAAAGAACGTTTGGCCCGGGACATTCGAGGGTGACCCTCAACTGCTCTGGGCCATAGGTCTGGGCATCCTAGGTTTTTGCCTTATTTTTGTCCTGGAAAAATTGGCTGCCAGGTCATAGCAGTATACCCCATGTACGAACCAAGGACATTATTGGATAAAATATTTCTAGTGATCAAAGGGCTGGGAATGGGAGCTGCCAATAAGGTTCCTGGTGTTTCCGGGGGTATTGTAGCATTTGTTGCCGGTTTTTACGAGGAATTCATCTATTCCCTGCAAAAGATAAACCTGAAGGCCTTTAAACTGCTGTTTAATGGAAGGTTCAGGAGTTTTTACCGCTATATCAACGGGCCATTCCTTTCCTTGCTGATATTTGGAATGCTCGTGAGCTATTTCAGCATTTCCAAAATCCTGGACTATTTTCTGGAGACCAAAGAGCTGTTCGTCTGGTCGTCTTTCTTCGGCATGATCATAGGGTCTATCTACTATATCGCCAAAGATTTTGGACATTGGAACAACAGGACCCTAACCATGGGATTGATTGGCCTGGTGCTGGGCATCTCCATCAGTTTTTTGAGTCCCGCCAGGGAAAATGACAACCTTGTATTCATTTTTATCTGCGGGATCATCAGCGTCTCCGGGATGACCCTGCCGGGATTGTCGGGCTCATTTATTCTGATCCTGCTGGGGAATTACGTCTTGTTACTGGTGGATTCGGTTAATGCACTCTACGATACCCTGGCAGAAATGTTACAGGGAGATTTCAGTTTCGTTGATAATCAGGAACGACTTGACACCCTCTTGGTTCTGGCTGTTTTTACCGCTGGGTCTGCTATAGGACTGGTAACCCTTTCCCATATTCTGGGCTATGTTCTGAAACATTTCAAACACATAACTACGGCAGCGATCATCGGATTTATTACCGGGTCTCTCGGGGTGGTATGGCCCTGGAAAAACACCATCTTTCTCCTGGATTCGGCCGGAGAAGCTGTACTGGATTCCAACGGAGACAAAATCATTACAAACTACGAACGCTACTGGCCCAGTATATCCGATCCGGAAACCTGGTGGGCGATAGCCTTCGTATTTCTAGGAGTGCTCATGCTAATTGCACTGGAGTGGTATGGAAAAAACAAGGCCAAGCGCACGTAAATATGGGCTGATTGGAAGGAATATATCGTATTCCTTTTCCAGGGGCTATTTCCGGGATAAGTTCCGGAAACTAGGCCTTGACTATTGCGATTACGTCAATTTCGATCTGCAGGATATCAGGGAAATTACGACGGTGCTGGATGAACAAAAGGCCCTGGCCGGACTCAATGTTACCATTCCTTACAAAGAAGCTGTTATCCCCTATTTAAAAGCGCTGGACCCTGTAGCGGAGAAAATCGGTGCTGTGAATACGATCAAATTAATGCCAGAGGGACCCGTGGGTTACAATACAGATGCCCATGGATTTGAACAGGCGCTGCTCCCCCTTTTAAAACCCCATCACACGGGTGCCCTGGTCCTGGGTACAGGTGGTGCTTCCAAGGCCGTAGCCTATGTGTTACATAAACTGCATATAAACCATAAGTACGTCTCCCGGAACCCCACAGGAGAACAACTTGCCTATAGCGAAATAACAGCTGAAGTAATTGAAGCACATCCGATAGTGGTCAATTGCACCCCCCTGGGGACCTGGCCGGAAGTAGCCGCAAAGCCAGATTTTCCATATGATCTGCTCGGCCCCAAGCAGTTATTGTTTGACCTGATCTACAATCCCGAAAAAACAGCTTTCCTCCTGGAAGGGGAACAAAGAGGCGCAGACATATCTAATGGCCTAAAAATGTTGGAATTACAGGCTGAAAAGGCTTGGGAGATATGGAATTCCTGACCCGTTCAAACTGAAGCTGCACCTGGTCCTCTCACTTGTTTTCCCGGCAAAGAACTTTGAATTACTTTTGCGTTTACGCCGGTTGTGCTTATCTTAGATAGGTACCTCAACGATGCATCCAGAATATGTCGGAAGAAAAAGAACAGCAACAGCCAGAAGAAAACAAAGCAACGGAGCAAAGCCCTGCTGTGGAGTCGGATTCAAATCCCACAGCAGCTGCTGATGAAGGTAAGGCCGAGGATGTAAAAGACGAGGCTGAGGAATCCGAAGCTGTTGAAGAAATTGAAGAAACCAATGCTGAAGACACTGAAGACCAGGGCCACCAGCATCGGCACCATATTCCTATGCTGGACTATCACAGCATGTCCATGGAAAATCTTGTGGGAGAGCTCCAACGTCTTATCAGGAATGAGAAAATTCAGGCCATAAAGCGGCATGTTGACGCAATAAAACACGAATTCGACAAGAAATTCCGGGAATTTCTCGAACATAAGAAGGAAGAGTTCATTACTAAAGGGGGTAACGAAACCGATTTTAAGTACAGTTCGGTCACCAAGCGACAGTTCAACGAGGTATTTTCTGAATATCGGGAAAAGCGCAACCAGTATTATCGCAATCTTGAAGACAGCCTCAAAGAAAACTTGGCGAACCGCCTGGCACTCATAGAAGATCTAAAAGGACTGGTAAATGTTGAGGAGGACATCAACACAACCTATAAGAATTTTAAAGAAATTCAGGAGAAGTGGCGTAATGCAGGTCCGGTTCCAAGGGCCAATTACAACGATGTCTGGCAAACCTATCACCACCACATGGAGATCTTTTATGATTTCCTTCACCTGAACCGGGAACTCCGGGATCTGGATTTTAAACACAATCTGGAAGAAAAACTTAAGATTGTTGAGCGCGCAGAAGCCCTGGCAGCATCTGCAGACATCTCCAAGGCGTTTCGTGAACTCCAGACCCTTCACAAGATCTGGAAGGAAGACATTGGTCCGGTAGCCAAAGAACAACGTGAAGAGATCTGGGAACGCTTTAGTGCGGCAACAAAAGCACTGCATTCCAGGAGACAGGAATATTTCAAGGAGCAGGAAAAGCATTATGAGACCAACCTGGAGCAGAAAAGGGAGATTATTGGCAAAATCACTGAAATTTCGCAAAATACGGCGGGAAACCACCGGGAATTACAAAAACAAATTCGGGAAATAGAACAATTGCGGGATGCTTTTTTCAAGGCAGGTAAGGTACCCCAAAAGTTTAACGAAGAGACCTGGTCCGCCTTTAAAGCTGCCGTCCGTGATTTCAACCGAAATAAGAACAGCTTCTATAAGGCTTTAAAAAAAGAACAACAACTCAACCTGGAAAAAAAGCGGGCGCTATTAGAATTGGCAAATTCGCTAAAAGACAGTGAAGACTGGGATACCGCCACTCCCGAAATGAAACGCATCCAGAAAGAATGGAAGGCTATTGGGCATGTCCCACGGAAATATTCTGAGCGTATATGGAAAGAATTCAAGGGTGCCTGCAACCATTATTTCGAACGTCTTCACGCCCTGCAGGACAAAGCGCATGGCAAGGAAGAAGAAAACCTTAAAAAGAAGCTTGCTGTCCTGGATAAAATACGCGAATTTCAACTCAGCGGTGAGCAGAAAAAAGACCTGAAAGAATTAAAGGCGTTTATTTCGAGCTGGAAATCAATAGGCAATGTTCCGTTTAATCGCAAGCATATCAACACCAAGTTCAATAAAATTCTTGACGCCTTACTGAAAAAGGCTGGGGTAAGTAAACAGGAAGCCGAATTACTTAAATACGGAAACAAGATCCAGGAACTGGCTGATGCCGATAACGAAAGGGCACGGCTTCAGGAAAGGGCGTTTATTAAAAAGAAGATTGACGAAAGCAAGGCAGAAATTCGTCAGTTAGAGAACAATTTGCAATTTTTCGCCCACGTACCTGATGACAATCCCCTGGTACAAGAGGTTATCAAAAAGATAGAACGGCACAAGGAATCCCTGGGCACCTGGAAAGCCAAACTAAAGAAACTCAACATTATGGAGCATTCCCTGCAACGGGGGGAGGCTGGTACTGAGCTTTCAGAAGAAGAAGAATAACCGGGATAAAGGATTAAGCCAGTTTAGCTTTGTTACGCTTAGTAGTAAAAGACAACGCCTTCTTTACAGTGGAATTGGCCCTTCTGTACAAACGAGCTACTTTCTCTTCTTGCTTTACCGTAGTGTTTTCAGTAGCAGTAACGATAGTCATTTCAATGGTCTCCACCTTAACCTCGGCAGCTTTATCCTGAGCCTGGGCAGTTACTCCAATCATAAGGACAAAAATTAAAGTGATAAGGGTTTTCATGACTTGCGTTTTTTTCTATTAAAAAAACGCGGCAGACCCCCTCATAAGGGGTTGCATTTCGTCGAAGAGCCCTTATTTTTCGGTAATTGACAAAAAGTCGGATGAAGTGCAAAAAATCCTCGATGAACGTTCCAATACCCTAAATCCGCTTATCGGGAAAAGGTGTCGATCATCGGA
>NZ_CEYNTP010000128.1:0-7730 GCF_982873095.1 Lentiprolixibacter sp.
ATACGTGATTGCCGGACAGGATTTTGTGCCACAGCACATCCCTATACAGGAAGATGAAGAAGAGCTTAACCACTAAGCTCCTAACCTGAACAAAGAATATGGCCCATCATTTGATGGGCTTTTTTTATAATGTTAGAAGCCCTGTCGTAAAAGCATCTTTGGATAAATAACGCTAACTTTATATGGGAATATCTGAATCTATAAAAGTGAAAAAAGCAATCATCTTCTTACTTCTTTTGTCTGTAGGGTTCCTTCACGCCCAGCGAAAGCCAAAAATAAAAGGAAACAGGAATGTCGTCGAGGTACTGGAAGCCCTGCCGGCCTTCCATACCATTGAGCTTAAGGACGACCTGGAGATACACATCGACAATGCGTCTTCTGAAAGTTATTCGATCGTGGGAGACGACAACCTGATCGATGTCCTGCGTTTCCGGGTGGTTGACAGTACCCTGATCATCAGTTCTTTTTATAAGATCACCGGGAAGAAACAACTGGATATCACGATCAATTACGTAGGGTTAAATACGATTTATCTTCGTGATGGTTCCCTGATTGGCAATCAGCGCGTGGTCACGGATGAGCTTAGGGTGAATGCCTCTGGTGTTGCAAAAGTGGATTTGGCAGTAGATAGCCCGGTGGTTGCCATATCCCTGGAAGAAAACAGCAGGGCGAACTTCAATATTCAGGGGGATTCCCTCGACCTGGCCCTTAAAGATAAGTCCAGCCTTGAGCTTTATGGAACCACAACGGTGCAACACCTGCAGATGTCAGGTAATGCCCTAGCTACCCTGGAGGGGACCTCAGATACCTTGCGCCTGGATGTAAGTGAAAGCGGCCACCTGAAAGCGCAAAAATTAGAGGCAGCAGATATCCGATTGGAAACTAAGGAGACCGCCGTAGCACGTGTTTATTGCTATCGCGATTTTGAATTACTTGCCAGCGGCGCGTCCAGGACATATTTGTACGGCAACCCAGGGATTGTGATCACGGCCTTCGAAGACAGCGCTGAACTTCACAAAGAAACCGAGTAGAAAATACCGCAGCAAAAATTAGGACATAAAAAAACCCTGTAGTGTGAATACTACAGGGTTAAACCACTTGTACTCTTAAGCTTGCATAGCTTCCATTTTCGGACCGGCTTCAACAATTTCCTTGTTTACACCAGCTTCAAATTGTTTGAAGTTATCATTGAAAAGCTTGATGAGCTTCCTTTTGGTTTCCTCAAATTTCGCTTTGTCTTCCCAGGTATTCTTCGGAAGCAGTACTTCTGAAGGAACGTTAGGACAACTCAGTGGGATTTGGAATCCAAAAGCCTCGTCTGTAACATATTCTACATTGTCGAAGTCACCATTGTGGATGGCATCGATCATTGCTCGGGTATATTTCAGGTTGATACGTGAACCTACACCGTGTGGACCACCTGTCCATCCGGTATTCACCAACCAGGCTGTGGCATTGTGGTCCCGCATTTTCTCTGCCAGCATTTCAGCATACTTGTTGGGGTGCCACATCATAAAGGCGGCCCCGAAGTTGGCACTAAATGTGGCCTGAGGTTCGGTTACACCCATTTCCGTACCGGCAACCTTGGCGGTATACCCGGCAATAAAGTGGTAACTCGCCTGTTCCGGGCTGAGCTTACTTACCGGAGGCAGTACACCAAAGGCATCACAGGTAAGGAAGATGATGTTTTTCGGGTGTCCCGCTATACAGGGAACCTGAATATTATCGATAAAGGATAATGGATAGGACGCCCTCGTATTCTGGGTAATGGTGGTATCGGTATAGTCCACCTCACGGGTATCCTTATCGTATACTACATTTTCCAGCACCGTACCGAAACGGATGGCATTAAAGATATCCGGCTCTTTTTCTGCGGAGAGGTTGATCGCCTTGGCATAACATCCTCCCTCTATATTAAAGACACCATCATCTGTCCAGCAGTGCTCATCGTCACCAATAAGGCGGCGTTTGGGATCCGCACTAAGGGTGGTTTTACCGGTTCCTGACAGACCAAAGAGGATAGAAACGTCATCTTTTTCCCCCACATTGGCAGAGCAGTGCATGGGCAGTACCCCTTCCAGTGGCATCAGGTAATTCATAACGGTAAATACACCTTTCTTCATTTCCCCGGCATACTGTGTTCCCAAGATAACGATCTCCTTACGTTCCAGGTTCAGGTCTACACTGGTCTTGGAGGTCATCTCTGAAGTGTAACGGTTAGCTGGGAAACCACCGGCGTTGAAAACCACATAATCCGGCTCTCCGAAATTGGCCAGCTCTTCCTTGCTTGGCATGATCAGCATGTTCTGCATAAAGAGGGCGTGATAGGCCCGTGTACAGATAATCCTGATTTTTAGTCGGTATTTGGGATCCCATCCTGCAAAAGCATCCACAACAAAGAGGTGGTCACAGGTATTCAGGTAATCCATGGCGCGCTCATGGTTCACCATAAAGGTGTGCTCATCGAGCCCCATGTTAATTTCTCCCCAATCGATATTCTTTTCAGAATCCGGGTGCCTTACGATACGCTTGTCTTTAGGGCTCCTGCCCGTCTTTTCCCCGGAATAGGTCATCAGTGCGCCTACACTGGAAATAGCTGTACCTTTTTCCAATCTCAAACCCAGTTCATAGAGCACCGGTACACTACTGTTTCTGTAAATGGTTTCGGTTTCAATACCGTATTGTTTTAAATTAAATGCTGCTGTCATTGATTTGTAATTTTGAAGGTTGTAGTTTCTTTTTTGAGGTTAAAATATTTGTTCGATTTAATATAAGCAATCGTAAGAATTACAATGCAAAGAAGGGGATAAATCTCTGTAAGAAAAATGATAAATATCATGTGAAACCCTTGTAAATCCTTAGCTTTTTCCACCGGCTAAAATGGGGGCAGGGCGAAAGGCAACCCTGCCTATTTTTACTATCTTTGGTTTATGAACGAAAACCTGGATCCCTCAACCCAAAACCTTTCTCAGGAAGAACTCGCCATTGAAAAGGCCCTTCGGCCGGTTTCCTTTGACGATTTTACCGGGCAGGAACAGGTACTCGAAAATCTCAAGGTGTTTGTGGAAGCGGCGAATCTCCGGAATGAGGCCCTTGACCACACCTTATTGCACGGTCCCCCGGGATTGGGCAAAACCACCCTGGCCCATATCCTTGCAAATGAACTTGGCGTTGGAATCAAAGTAACCTCCGGACCGGTACTGGATAAACCCGGGGACCTCGCCGGCCTGTTGACCAACCTGGAGGAGCGGGATGTGCTATTCATTGACGAGATCCACAGGCTGAGCCCCGTAGTTGAGGAATACCTGTACTCTGCTATGGAGGATTACAAGATCGACATCATGATCGAAACCGGGCCCAATGCGAGGTCGGTACAGATCAACCTCCATCCCTTTACGCTGATAGGAGCCACGACGCGTTCCGGTTTACTGACCGCCCCAATGCGCGCAAGGTTCGGGATTACTAGTCGCTTGGAATACTATTCCACAGAACTCTTATCGACCATCGTGCAGCGAAGTGCCGATATCCTCAAAGTACCGATTACCAACGAAGCGGCCATTGAAATTGCCGGCAGGAGCCGGGGCACGCCCAGGATCAGCAATGCACTGCTGCGCAGGGTGCGGGATTTTGCGCAAATAAAAGGGGATGGCAACATCGATATCGAGATCTCAAGATTTGGATTAAAAGCCCTGAATGTGGATGCCCATGGCCTGGATGAAATGGACAATAAAATCCTCGAGACCATAATTGATAAGTTCAAAGGGGGACCGGTTGGGATCAGTACCCTGGCCACTGCAGTTTCCGAAAATGCGGAGACCATTGAAGAGGTCTATGAGCCCTTCCTGATCCAGCAGGGTTTTATAATGAGGACCCCCCGCGGACGTGAAGTAACCGAACTGGCCTACAAACACCTGGGTAGGATCAAAGGCGGTGCGCAGGCAGGCTTGTTTTAAGTGAATTGATTACGATAAGATTAATAACGTATAACTGCACCTTATGCCCCTCTTTCCAAAAGATGAAGTAGTACCCGAAAAGGTGATCATTGACGGCAATAGCATACAGTGCCGGATTTGTGGCCACGATGAATTCTACAAGAGACGTGCACAACTGAATACCAAAACAGCAACTTTTTTTAATATAGACTGGGCCAACCGCAGTGCCTTTTGCTATGTCTGTGCCAAATGCAGTCATATCGACTGGTTTTTGGAAGAGCAATGAAGAACCTCCCGACGATTTCGCGCTTAGAAGTTTTCAGGAACCGCAAACGCATTCTGAAAAACCCATGGCCTTTCCACCGGGAGAATTTTGAGCGACTTGGAGATACTTTTAGAATACGGGTATTTATGGGTCCGCCAGTAGTGTTCACACGTGATGCGGATATCATTGCCCATGTGCTGCAAAAGAACCACAAAAACTACCAGAAGTCGGCCTTGCAGACCCGGGACCTGGCGCGCTATATCGGGCAGGGGATCCTCACCGCTACCGGGGAACACTGGCGGGTACACCGCAGGATGATACAACCGGCTTTTCACAAAAAGAAACTCACCGGGTTGTTTGCCATCATGAAGGCCACCATAGAACGCGAAGTAGGGCGGATCTCCCCGGATAAGGAAATGGATATATTCCCGCTGATGGGCGACCTTGCCTTTCAGGTGGTGGCCAAATCCCTGTTTAGCGGATCGGATATTTCGGAGCGGATGAAACGGCTGCAGGAGATCACCGAGGCCAACCAGCGGATGCTCATCCGGGAAATGCGGCAGCCCTATTTGAAATGGTGGTTCCAGGTAAGCGGTAAGATCGGGCGCCACCTTAAAATGGCAGAAGAAGCCCGGGAACTCCTGAATGAGATCATAGAACAACGGATCCGTTCCGGTGAGGAACAGGACGATTTACTGGACATGCTCCTGAATTCCCGATATGAAGACGGCAGTGCCATGCCGAGGCGACAACTGATAGATGAGGTCCTTATCCTGTTTACCGCTGGGCATGAGACCACCGCCAACGCCCTTAGCTTTGCCCTTCATTTGCTGGCCACCCACCCGGCGATTCAGGAAAAACTTCATCAGGAGGTGAAACAGATAGATTGGGACGGTGATCTGCTGGAAGAACTCCCCAGGCTCACCTTTACCAAACAGTGTATCGAAGAAGCCCTTAGACTCTATCCCCCGGTCTACGTAATCGATCGGGTAACGGTACAGGAAGACCAGGCAGGGAAGGTTACTTTTCCGAAGGATACCCTGGTACTCCTTTCCGTATTTGAATTGCACCGATCTGCTTTCCACTGGGAGGAACCCGAAAAGTTCTGGCCGGAACGCTTTGCCACGGATCGAAAAAAGGACTACTCCCGGGCGTATTATCCCTTCGGGGCAGGGCCCCGGATGTGCGTTGGAAATAACTTTGCCATGTACGAAATGATGATAGCCCTGGGCCTTATCATCAACCAGTACCGTATTACTTCTTCGTTACCGGCCCTGGAACTGGACCCCCTGATCTCCTTAAAACCCAGGATGGTGCCCATTGGCTTCCATCCCCGGTAACTAATAGGGTCTGTGAAGGGTGGATCAGAAATACCCCACAATTGACCAAAGTCATTTCACGTAAAAACTTTAATTCGTAATTAGCTGTATACCTGGGGGGCATGTTACTTCCTCAGGCGTGAGGTATATACAGCAATTCAAAAATGACTGACCAATTCGTACAGGATCAGGCCATCATCAAACGGCTAAAGGAAATTCTTGAAGCCCATTTGGAGAATGAACATTTTGGGGTAACAGAATTGGCCAAAGCCGTGGGCCTTAGTCGCTCCAGCCTGCACCGGAAAGTGCACGCCTATAACGGAAATTCTACCAGTCAGTTCATCCGTGAATTCCGGTTGCACAAGGCCATGGAGATGCTGTTGGAAGGAGAGGAATCCGTATCTGAGATAGCCTACCGGGTAGGCTTCTCCAGCCCCACCTATTTCAATACCTGTTTTAAGGAGTACTACGGCTATCCTCCCGGAGAGGCCAAACTGAGGACGGCAGTTGCAGAACACCAAACTGATGATGTACAGGCTCTAACCCCATCTGCCCATCCAAAGGACAGGATCAAACTGCTCCGTAAAAGACTCAACTTTACCAAAAGGTGGGTGGTGGCCCTTGCCATAGGTATAGGGGTTACCGTTACCTGGGCAACCTCCTATTATTTAAGTACAAATGCAGTGGATGAGGTAACCAGCACTGCGAGTTTGGAGGTAGAAAATTCTATCGCTGTTTTGCCCATCAAGAACTGGAGTGGGGATCCCGATCTGGAATATGTAAGTGACGGCATGACGGATGCCATAATAACCCGGCTTTGCTTTGTACAAAACTTAAGGGTAATACCTTTTACTTCTGTCCTCCAATACAAGGCCTCTGACCATGACGCCCCCTCAATCGCAAAAGAGCTGGGAGTTCAGAATATCCTTCAGGGAAATTTTCAACTTTCCGGGGATTTGGTAAAATTTACATTGCATTTGGTACACGGACCTACGAATACCAATGTATCCACCAAGGAGTACAAAGGCGCATGGAATGAAGATACCTTCAGTATGCAGGCAACGGTCGTCCAGGACCTCATCAGGCAATTGAGTATAGCTACTCAGAGCAAAGAGCTTTTAGCCATTGAGCGCATCCCAACGGAGAATAAAGAAGCTTATGATACTTGGTTAATGGGTAAGTACCAGGCACTTAAGTATACAAAATCCGGAAAGGAAAATGCTATTACCTTATTTGAAAATGCCATTCGTCTCGATTCTAATTTTGTTGAGCCCTATGTGGATCTCGCTCAATTATACCTATTTGGCGGTGCAAGCTGGGGGCTTTTCTCAGAAAGAGAGGCCTGGAATAAGGCGAAAGGGCTGCTAGCAAAGGCAATTGTAATTGATGGTACCTTCCCTGATGCAAAAAAGGTTTATAATGATGGTTTATTTATGTATGAATGGGATTTTGAAAACATGGAGAAAAGCTATCAGAAAGAAAGCAGAATTCCCATAAATTACTGTTTAATGACAGGCAGATATGAAGAAGCTATTGCCATTAGTGAAGAACTCCATAAAGAATATCCTGCCAGTCCCTATCGGATCATTTGGAAGGCGCTGGCATTTGCATTATCGAACAGATCTGAAGAAGCTTTAGAACTTCTTAGGGATTCGGATAAGTTACACTCGGATCATATTATGTATTTGAGAACTGCATCTCGTATTTATATTTATCTGAATGAATATGAACGCGCATATGCCCTTCTGACCAAATTCATACAAACTTATCCGGAACGGCCCCCAACCGTATTGTGGAAGCTTGCTGCCTGCGAATATCAGAAGGGAAATATTGAAGCAGTTGAGCAATATCTTGCAGAAATTGAGAATCAGTATCAAGAGGGGGTGTCTGGTAGTCCTGCATGGTTTACGGCACTCTACTTTGCAACCATTGGAGATCCTGAGCGGGCTTTTGAGTGGCTGCAGAGATCATATGACAGGCATGAAGTAGAAATGATCTGGTTACGTGAGGAACCCCTTTTAAAATCCTTACGATCTGATCCGCGTTACCTGGAAATCTACCAAAAGGTGGGCTTCCCCTTTCCTCCTGTTGCTGACTTCCCGGCGCCTCCGATTGCTGACTGAATACTATTGTATACCTCAATTACTCTACTATTGACCCATGTCATTTCGATTTTCCTGAATATTGAGTAACTAGATGCGATAAACAGGCAAT
>NZ_CEYNTP010000129.1:0-6155 GCF_982873095.1 Lentiprolixibacter sp.
TCACTTGCATCACCCATCATCCCCAGGTAATCAATCACCTGTTCGGGTCGTTCCACCCCAAAACGTTGTTGCACTTCGGGGATGCCCCAGATTTCTATCCCATTTCCCATCCGCGCAGGGCGGTACATAAAAATGTTCTCTGAAACCAATTGTCCGAAATCCTTGTCGGGTGTAACCATAAATACCTCGTAACCCTCTTTTTCGGCCTGCTTGGCCAGCGTTCCGATGATGTCATCGGCTTCAAGGCCGGAAACTTCCACAACAGGTATGTGCATGGCCTTAAGGATGTCCTGAATAATAGGGACAGCCACCCTGATGGCGTCCGGGGTCTCATCCCGGTTGGCTTTGTAATCTGCAAATAACTCGGTGCGTTCCGCACTGCCGTCCTTGTCAAAACAAACCGCCAGGTGGTCTGGTTTTTCCCGTTTAATCACGTCAAACAAAGAATTCACAAATCCCATAATGGCGGAGGTGTCCATTCCCTTTGAATTGATTCTCGGGTTTTTGATCAGGGCGTAATACCCGCGAAAAATCAGGGCATAGGCATCTAAGAGGAAGAGTCTTTTCTTGTCAGACATAGTGATTAAGCTTGGACGATTTCAAAGCTACGAAGATAAGCTTCCAATCGAAAATTTCAGACCGGGATATGACTTGCAGCCGGAGTATTGGTGTGGCCCGTACCCGAATAGGAACGGTAGGTAAATCCTGATTGTATGCAAAAGGCCCCGGTTTCCCCATTTTTACTCAATGCGATAAACCCGATCTGAAAGTCGAGCTTTCCTTTGTTTTTTTTAATGATCCGCCTTACGCCCTCCTCGCAAGCCTCCTGAGGCGAATACCCCTGACGCATCAATTCCACGATCAGAAAACTCCCTACGGTTCTTACCACCTCCTCCCCGAGGCCCGTAGCTGTTGCAGCACCTACTTCGTTGTCCACAAACAGCCCTGCTCCAATGATGGGGGAATCCCCGATACGTCCCGGTAGTTTATACGCCATCCCACTGGTGGTGCAGGCCCCGCAGAGGTTTCCTTCCTTGTCTATGGCCAGCATGCCAATGGTGTCGTGGTTCTCTATATTGATCCCGGGTTTATATTCAGCCTTTTCTTTCCAGGCTTCCCATTCTTGCTTTGATTTTTCGGTGAGTAGGTTCTCGCGCGGGAACCCCTTTTCAACGGCAAACTGTTCCGCACCTTTCCCTGCCAACATGACGTGGGGGGTATCTTCCATGACCTTTCGGGCCACGGATATGGGGTGGACGATGTTCTGCAGGTATACCACTGAGCCACAATTTCCCTCATGGTCCATAATACAGGCATCCAGGGTCACATTTCCTTCGCGATCCGGCCGCCCCCCTTTGCCCACACTTTGGTTGCTAACATCAGCCTCTTCCATTTTAACCCCGGCCTCCACTGCATCAAGGGCACTGCCCCCCTTTTCCAATACCTCCCAGGCCCGGGCAGTAGCATTAGGTACGTCCCAGGTGGCGATAACGATTGGCCGTACCCCATTATCTGCAGGGGCTGATTTCGATCCAACGGGTTCTGCACAGCTTTCTACCAGGGGTACAGACATCAGCCCTGCCGCCCCCAAACCGGAGTTTTTCAGGAATTTTCTTCTTTTCATCTCTGTAGGTGATTACTTTTAGCTTAGCTAAAGATACATATTTATGATAGTGGAGGTATGTGCGGCGTCTTTTGAGTCCGCTTTACTGGCAGAGCAGGCCGGGGCAGACCGGATAGAACTGTGCTCGGAACTTGGTGTAGGCGGGATAACCCCCTCTCCGGGCTTGTTCGAAAGCGTTCGGTCTGCAGTATCCCTGCCGATCCATGTGCTTATCAGGCCAAGGAGTGGTGATTTTAGCTATTCGGAAAAGGAGTTCGAGGTGATCAAGGCTGATATCGAATATTTCAAAGCCCATGGGGCTAAGGGAATTGTTTGTGGCGCCCTCAAAACGGATAACAGTCTGGATGTTCCCGGGCTTGAAAAACTTTTGAAATGGTCCGAAGGGGTCAGTTTTACCTTTCACAGGGCTTTCGATTGGGTTGGGGACCCACTGGAGAGCTTTGATATCCTCCAGCGAATGGGGGTAAAATGTTTGTTGACCTCTGGAAAATCAAAAACTGCTATTGAAGGCATTGATCTCTTGCTTGCGCTGAACGATCGGGCTGAAAAGATAACCGTAATGCCGGGGGCGGGTATACGCCCGGGAAATGCCAGGAAATTCCTGGGACTTGGGTTTAAGGCCATTCATCTCTCGGGAACCAGAATGTATCCCAACCTGATGCAGGAACCGGAGATCCCACTGATGGGCCAGGCGTTGCTATCGGAAACCCATGTGCCCAGGGCAGACTTTAACCTGCTTCATGAAGTGGTGCAAAGCGTTAAATTATAGCCAAATGGCGCTAGCCAAGTTGGGCTAAACAGATATATTTGTAAAAAAAGCATGCTGCGCTGGATCATATTTATCGTCATCTACCTGGTCATGGGTTTCTATGCCCTCCAGGCCCTGAAGACGGTCACCCGATTCCCATATATTTATTACGCCTTCATGGCCTTATCCCTGCTTGTCATTGGCAACTTTGTATATCAATTTACCTGGGGAGAAGAAGCCGGACGCGTACTTAGCCGGCCAAAGAGCTATGCCTTTGGTTTTTTGCTGGCTATGCTCACCTTTAAGCTCATCACCATTGGGTTTTTGTTTTCCGAAGACCTCTTTCGCTTTATCGCAGCCTTATACAGGAAGCTGTTTGCGAGTACCGGGGAATTCACCTTACCCACCCGGCGGCGTTTCCTCAGTCTTATGGCTATGGGCATCGCAGCTATTCCTTTTGGCGCACTGCTTTATGGGATGTACCGGGGAAAATACAATTTCCAGGTGCTGAAGTACCAGATGGAGTTTGACGATCTTCCGGAAGCCTTTGACGGGTATCAGATTACCCAGATCTCCGATATCCACAGCGGAAGTTTTGACAACCGGGAGAAGATCGAGTACGCCATTGACCTGATCAATAGTCAGGAGAGTGATGCGATCTTCTTTACAGGGGATATGGTAAATAACAAAGCTGAGGAAATGGTGCCCTGGACCGGCTTGTTTACTCAACTCAAGGCCCGTGACGGTAAATATTCCATTCTGGGGAACCATGATTACGGGGATTATGTGCCCTGGGATACAGAAGAAAAAAAGAGCCAAAACCTGGAAGAGCTCAAAGGCCTTCAAAAGGAAATGGGGTTTGACCTGTTGCTGAACGAGAGCCGTTATTTGAGAAAAGGAAAGGATCAATTGGCCCTGATCGGTGTGGAAAACTGGGGTAGGGGAGGTTTCAAGAAAGCAGGAGACCTGGACAAGGCATCAGCAGATATACAGGAAGATGACTTCAAGATCCTGTTGAGCCATGACCCTTCGCACTGGGAAGATGTTGTCATCGAACACCCCATGCATTACCACCTTACCCTGAGCGGCCATACGCACGGGATGCAGTTTGGTATAGAGATTCCCGGATGGGTCAAATGGAGCCCGGTAAAGTGGCGGTATAAGTACTGGGCGGGGATCTATGAAGAGATGGGACAGTACATCAATGTAAACAGAGGATTCGGATTCCTGGGGTATCCCGGCAGGGTTGGAATATGGCCCGAAATAACGGTCATCACCCTAAAAAAGAAATCCCTTGTGTGACCATTTCGTTAAGAGACGGCTTCATTTTATTTACGGGCAACCCACTATTGACAATTTTTCTTACTTTTGACGGGTAATCCAACGTATTTTCTATGTCGAAATTTGGAGAACTAATCGATTTGAACATCCCCGTATTGCTGGACTTTTATGCGGAATGGAATGAACAATCTACCGCCATGCATCCGGTACTCCGCGATGTGGCTGCAGCCCTGGGAGACAAGGGAAAAGTAATAAAGATTGACGTAGACAAGAACAAAGAATTGTCCCAGGCCCTAAGAATAAAAGGCCTTCCCACCCTGATGATCTACAAAAAAGGGGAAATGGTATGGAGACAAAGTGGTGAGCAAGACGCCAATACCCTTATCGGCATCCTGAACGAATACATTTAAACCTCACAGCTTCTTAGCAGGCAACACAAATTGAACCTAATCCCCTGGGTTTAGTAGTGCTGTTATTCCTCCTGTATGGTGCTGTCTTCCAAGGTGTCGGCCTGCGGGGATTCAGAAGGCACGGCTTCCATTGGATATGCTTCCTGCGTTTCCTCTTCCAGGAGGTCGTCTTTGTAGAAATGGCTGAACATATCTATGGTAGCGTTGAATGCCTGTGTTTCCACCTCCGCCAATTCCCGGTCATCGTTTTCGATCAGGATATCGATGTTCCTTCGGTAGCCTTCCATGTCAGCAATGATATCCTCGATCTTGTCGTACTGCTCATCAAGGGGTATCCCTGCATAGTAATCCAGGCGGTCCTGGTAAACTGATTTGAGTTTTTTGTACAGCTCCCTGGCCTTTTCGGTTTCCCCAACCTTGTAATAGCCATCAACGAAGGGTTCCACAAAGGTGTAATACCCGTAGAATTCCACCGGCATATTAGTCATGGCCATATCAATGATCTCACGGGCCTTGTCGATCTTGTTTTCTTCGATAAGCGCTTCGGCCAACCTGGCCAGGTTACCGCGGAAAGAAAGGCCCTGGGTACGCGTTTGTACATCGTGATAGATATCAGGGCTACCGGAGTTCCCCCAGTCCCATTTCTTCACCACATCATACATCAGGTCCGTATCGATCCTGCCCATTTCATAGGGACTTTTGTTAACTGTTTTAATCGGTACTAATTTGTAAGCAAGGCCGTCCAGTTGCAGGTACTCCTTCATCCAGATGTATTCTGCCTTGTCAAAACTACCCCCGGAGAAATAAATAGGCCTTTCCCAGTTGTTGTTGGCAAGGATATCCAGCATCATGATGCGGTTTTTCGGCAATGCCTGTGGCAAGTCGATATCAATATAGTCCACGATCAGGGCAGAATCCCTGGGTTTCACCAGACCGCTTTTCAACACATTCTCCTTATTGACGGGCACACGGATCTTGTTGGTAGGGTAGTAGACCAGGTCGAGGGTACTTTCTGAATATTCACTGAGGTCCCTGTCTGACCTTTCCAGAATGTAACGCAACTTGGTCTCGGGTTTATCGCTGGCGATCCAGTTCATGAAATCCCGGATATCCCAGCGCTTGTCTGTTCTTTGCTGATAATAGATCACATCCCGGTTGCCATATCGGTACAATTCGTGGGTCAATTGGGAAGGTATAGGATCACTCTTATACGCCTTGCGTTTCATTTGGTCCACATACCAGTCTGTCGCAAAAAGGCTGGTGCATATGATCCGTACATCAGTGCGATGGCCTTCGATTTCCTGTACATACCAGAGCGGAAAAGTGTCGTTGTCACCAATGGTGAAAAGCATAGCTCCCGCATCTTCCTGGCAGGAATCCAGATAGGCCATAGCGCTTGCCCTGGCCGTGTATCGGTTAGACCTGTCGTGGTCGTCCCAATTCTGGAAGGCCATAACTCCGGGAACCGCAAAGAGGCACACCACCAGTACCAGCGGAGCCAGTATTTTTGGTTGCAGATATTTTTTGAACTCCTCAAAGAGCCCGTAAACACCCATCCCGATCCAAATCGCGAAAATGTAGAAGGACCCCACCAGGGAATAATCCCGTTCCCTCGGCTGGAAGATATACGGGTTGGTGTAAAACTGAATGGCCAGCCCAGTGAACATGAAGAAGACAAAGAGCACCCAGAAGTGCTTAGGATTCCTTGAGATTTGGAAGACCAGGCCTATGACTCCTAATAAGAGCGGCAGGAAGAAATAGGTGTTCCGGCCTTTGTTGTCCATAACATCTGCCGGCAGGTTTTCCTGACTGCCCAGTCGCAGGCTGTCTATGAAATTGATCCCGCTGATCCATTCGCCATTTCCGTTGTAACGTCCCTGAATATCGTCCTTTTTGCCTACAAAATTCCACATGAAATAACGCCAGTACATATATCCGAACTGGAATTGGAACATATAGGTAAGGTTATCCCATATTGACGGGGGGTATACCTCCAGGTATTCTCCGAACTGCCTTAAAAAACTTATGTATTGTTCCTCGTCGATTTCCCCATTGGCCAGCCCGGTCTTAACCTGGACTACGGCACGTCTCA
>NZ_CEYNTP010000129.1:6165-7695 GCF_982873095.1 Lentiprolixibacter sp.
CTCAATTCCTCATTGGAGGTTTTCACCCGGAAATCCAGGGGGCCAAAGTACTTCATGTAGTTTTCGGCGTGCTGATCGCTCCACATCCTTGGGAGGAAACCGCGATGTGCCTCATTGGGCCCCTGCATGGCATCTTTATAGTTGTTAACTATGATGTACTTCCCTAGGGCTTCATCCCTTTCGTATTTGGGTTTGTCATCTTTGTCTTCTCCAGGCGGTGCAAAAAGGTCCGAATAGTAGGTTCCGTAAACAGGGCTGTCTACCCCGGGGTATTGTTCCCGGTTATAGTAGGCCAGCAGGGAACGCGCATCAGAGGGGTTGTTCTCATTGACCACTACATTGGCATTGGCCCTGATGGGCAGCATCAGCCATGAAGAAAAGCCCAGGAAGAGAAAGAGGGCACATAAAACAAGGGTATTGGCCACCCTGAAATTGTTCTTGCGGGTATAGCGAAGGCCAAAATAGAAGGCTGCTGCAAAGAGCAGTCCCATGATAATGGTACCCGAGTTAAAAGGCAATCCAATGCTGTTTATGAAGAATACCTCGCTCCACCCAAAGAGTTGCAATACATAGGTAAGCGAGAACTTATAGATCAGCATAAGCAGGCCTACTACAAGTATATTGGCCAGCAGGAAGTTCTTTACGGTAGTTGTTTTATATCTTTTGAAATAATAGAGCAGACCGATGGAGGGTATGGCCAGAAACCCCATAAATTGTACACCAAAGGTGAGTCCGGTCACAAAAGCGATAAGGATGAGGTACCGGTTGCCCCTCGGGTGGTCCAGGTTGTCTGTCCATTTCAGACCCAGCCACAGTAACAAGGCCATGATAAAACTGGCCATGGCGTATACCTCGGTTTCTACCGCATTGAACCAGAAACTGTCCGAATAGGTAAAGGCAAGGCTGCCCACCAGGCCACTTCCCAGCACGGCAAGGGCATGCCCGTTGGACAACTCAACCTTATTTGGGATGAGTTTCCTGACCAGGTTCGTTATCGTCCAGAACATGAAGAGAATGGTAAATGCACTTGAGACACCGGACACATAATTCACCATCCGTGCCACCTGGTCGGCCTCCAGCGCAAACATGGCAAAAAAGGCGCCGATCATTTGAAGCAGGGGGGCACCAGGGGGGTGTCCTACCTGCAACTTAGCTGAAGTTGTAATGTATTCCCCTGCATCCCAGAAGCTCCCGGTGGGTTCAACGGTAAGCCCGTAAGTGATCAGGGCAATAAAAAAAGCAACCCAGCCGAGGCGGGTTTCCCATTTCTCGAAATTCTTTGAAAACATGGATAGATTGATTTACCAGTCGAGGCGAATTTACTAATTAAAAAGATTAGGAAGGGATATTTTTGTTAAACCTTTAACAGCGGCAATCGCCCTGTTGATCGGAATATATATGCAATTTGTTTGTGCAAATAAAAGATTGTTTTAACTTTGCTCGCTCTTAATTGAGATTGGCCTATGGTGTAATTGGCAACACTACTGGTTTTGGTCCAGTCATTCTAGGTTCGAGTCCTAGTAGGCCAAC
>NZ_CEYNTP010000130.1:0-7670 GCF_982873095.1 Lentiprolixibacter sp.
AAATCGTCACCTATACCCTTACGGTCATCAATACGGGGAACCTGATCCTTGAAAACCTGGTGGTTACTGATCCTAATGCTGTTATTACTAGTGGCTCACCAATCGCCTCGTTAAATCCAGGGGAAAGTGCAGAAGTTACGGCAGAACATCAGATCACCATTCAGGATGTTGATAGTGGCGTGTTTATCAATACCGCTACGGTAGATGCCAGCAGCGTAGCCGGGGAAGTGACAGACGATTCAGATGATCCGAATAACCCTACTGATTTTGACGCTAACGGTGATGGGGAACCGGATGATCCTACGGTTATTGAACTGGAGGTCATCCCACTGGAAATTGAAGTCAATCAGATGGTCACGCCCAATGGGGATGGAAGAAATGACTTCCTCTTTATCCGTGGTGTGGAAGCCGCCCTGAACAACTCCCTCAAGATTTACAACCGCTGGGGTATTGTGGTCTATGAAGGCAACAATTACAACAACCAGACCAATGTGTTTGATGGAAGGTCAAGAGGCAGGTCAACGATTAGCGTGAATGATTACCTGCCTGCGGGAGTATATTTCTATATCTTTGAATACCAAAAAGATCAGAAAAATATTACAGATAAGGGATATCTGTATATTAGTCAGTAAAGAATACCAGCCTATGACCATTAGGAAAAAGCTATTTACCGCCATCTTGTTTCTTAGCCTCCTTGCTACAGGGGTCTGGGCACAGCAAGATGCTCAGTATACGCAATACATGTACAACACCATGAGTGTAAACCCGGCTTATGCGGGTTCTCGTGGGCAATTAAGCATTGCTGCCCTTTATCGATCACAGTGGGTAGGCCTGGATGGAGCTCCTAAAACCCAAACCCTCAATTTGCACTCGCCCATAAGGAACAGCAAACTCGGGTATGGAATTTCCATCGTGAACGATAACATTGGGGATGGGGTTGTACAGGAAACCTATTTTGACGCGGTCATTTCTTATACCCTGGATGTCTCTCAGGAAGGAAAGCTTTCCTTTGGTTTAAAAGCCGGAGGAAATCTGTTGAACCTGGATTTTGAAGGCCTGAGGAACTTTGACAACGAACCTATACAGGGGAATAACATTGAAAACCAGTTCTCCCCAAATATTGGTCTGGGGCTTTATTACCACACCAATATTTTCTATGCTGGGATCTCGGCACCTAACTTGCTGGAGTCAGATTATTTTGACAATTCCCAACGGGATGCCAATTCTGTTCAGTTTTTGTCCACCGAACGCATCAACTTCTATTTTATCACAGGATATGTCATCGACCTGAATTACAATACCAAATTTAAACCTGCGCTCCTGACCAAGATGGTGAGTGGTGCCCCGCTGCAAGTGGATGTATCAGCCAGTTTCTTGTTTAATGAAAAGTTTTCGGTAGGGGCTGCCTATCGGTGGGATGCGGCATTCAGCGCCTTGTTCGGTTTTCAGTTGAGTGAGCAGCTTATGATTGGCTTGGCGTACGACCGGGAAACCACGGAATTGGGAAGTACGGCATTTAATGACGGCTCTTTTGAGGTGTTCCTGAGATTTGAATTGATCAAATCCTTCAACCGACTAGTTTCACCGCGATTCTTTTAATTGTATTGGTTGTTATGTTTAAAAAAATTGTTCCTGTTTTATTGCTCTGTACCTCCCTGCTAACGAGTAGCCGGGCTCAGGATGAACCTTTGACAGCCCGAGACTCTGCAAAGCTTAAGAATTACCTGAAAAAAGCAGACCGGCAGTACCAGGAGAAATCCTACAGTTTGTCTATCGACATCTACGAAGCAGTACTAAAGAAGAATGAAAACCAATTCATGACGCCCAGTATGCTTAAGCTGGTAGGGGATTCCTATTACTTCAACGCCAATTATCAAAAGGCAGCAGCGAATTATGAAAAGCTATTTGAGAACTACAGGGGAGAAAAAGGAGTAATAGGCCTTGAGTATTATTTTAAATATGCCCAAAGCCTGAAATCCCTGGGTAAATACAAGGAATCCGATGAGATCATGAAGGTATTTTCGGATAGTCTGTCTGAGGATAATCGATCCCGTAGCTTTTTAAAAGATCTGGATTACCGGGATGGATTAACCACATCTGAGGGGAGGTACAAAATTGAGGACCTGGAGATGGATATCAATTCTAAATATTCTGACCTGTCCCCATCTTTCTATAAAAAAGGGCTGATCTTTTCCTCTGACCGGGATACAGGCAACCTGGCAAGGTATCGGCATACCTGGAATGCGATGGACTTCCTGGACCTGTACAAAATTGGTGTAGACAGTGCTTCGAGGAATACCCCTGCCAAATTCGATTTCGATGCCGAGTTTACCACACGGGTACACGAATCCTCTTCCATCTTTACTAAGGATGGTAGTACCATGTACTTTACAGGCAATAATTTTCGGGATGGTAAATACATAAAGGACAAAAAAGGTATTGTACGGCTAAAGATTTATCGCGCTGTTGAGCAAGACGGCAAATGGGTGGTACAGGACGATTTGTCGATCAATTCGGATGACTATTCGGTGGCACATCCAGCGCTGAGCCCGGATGAAAGGACCCTTTATTTTGCATCGGATATGCACAACCCCTCCGTGGAATCTGACCTGTATAGCGTGCCGATCAATGAAAATGGGAGCATTACTGCCAAGGCAGAACCGCTCAAGGGCTTGATAAATACAAAGGCCCGCGAAACTTTTCCTTTTGTGAGCAGCTCGGGCATCTTGTACTTCTCTTCGGATGGACACCCCGGTTTGGGTGGGCTTGATGTGTTTTCAGTCAAAATAGAAAACAGCCGGCCACAAAGCCCTGTAAAAAACCTGGGAGAGCCTGTCAACAGTATGATGGATGATTTTAGTTTTATCATAGATGACGACAAACTCAGAGGGTATTTTGCATCCAACCGGGATGGTGGAAAAGGATATGATGATATCTACGCATTCAGCAAAGCTGCAAAATGTATGCAAAAAGTTACAGGATCAGTTCGTGACAAAATCACCAATGAATTGCTGATTGGAGCAACTATTAAAGTCCTTAACGGTGAGAATGAGGAAATTTTTTCCACATTTACAGATGAGAATGGTCTGTACACTCTGGAGTTGGATCGCTATCAGATGAACTCTGTTATGGCCAATGCTGAAGGGTATACTTCTGAAGATGTATTTTTAGAAATTGGGGACTGCCAACCGCCGCAGATCATCGATTTCTATCTGGAACGGGACGAAGTTACCTGCGGGGATGACCTGTCTGTTTTGATCCCGGAACTGCGCAGTACCATTTATTTTGACTTTGACAAGGACATTATACGTGATGATGCCAAGCCACAGATAGAACTGGTAATCGCCATCATGGAGAAATACCCCAGCCTTAATATCAAACTCAAGGCCCATACAGACAGCCAGGGCCCGGATGCTTATAATATGGACCTTTCCCGAAGGAGGGCACAGGCGACCGTGGATTATATCCTTGCCAATTCGGAAAAGATCTCACCGGACCGACTGGAAGCCGAAGGGTATGGGGAAACCCAGTTGGCAAATGAGGACTGTCCCAACGGTGTTTGGTGTCCGGACAAGGAACACGAAAAGAACAGGCGTACAGAGTTTATCATTTGCGGGGAGGATTAGGCCATTGTTCCATTTGAAAGTGCTTTCCTACATCCTTGGGAAGGTCTTATTCTAATGGCCGGATCGATAAAAGGCCCCTAATTAACAAAATAACGGCCTGCTTTAATCGTCAGACCTTCCAATATGCCGCTTTCACTAGTGAATATGGCCGTTACACAACAAATATTTAGTGGCCTGCTTCCTTCATGATATTTTTGGGTGAACTGAATACCGATCAGATTCATGCCAAGTAAGACTCTTATCAGCAAACTGTTATTGCTGGCGGCTTTTTTTATGGTCCTATCCGCTATGGGGCAGGTGACCTATTCGGATACCTTCAGTTCCGTTTCCTACAGCAACAACGACGGCACCAATAACTTCTCTGGAAATTGGGTAGAAACCAATGAAACCACCAGTCCGTCTGGCGGACGTATCCTGATCAATAGTAACCAACTACGGTTTCGCAATCTTGATAATCGCTCCATTGCGAGGAGCCTTGACCTGTCTGCTGCGGTGAGTGCCACCCTGACGCTGGATTTTAACCGGACCAACGGCAATGAGTCTATCTTGGTGCAGTTATGGGATGGAAGTAGTTACAATACCGTGGCCACCTTAGCCGGGAGTGGTTCCGTGAACTACAACCTGGCTGCGAATGAAATGTCAGCCAGCTCTTCTATACGTTTTATTACCGGAAGTGGAAACTGGGGAAGCAGCGAAACCATATTTATCGATAATGTCCTTTTCACTGCGGTCGTAAGTCCGGCTATATCCATCGATGATGTTTCCGTAGATGAAGCTGCCGGGACAGCCACCTTTACAGCCACCCATGTGGGCTTAAATGCAGCAGGGCCGTTTACCGTAAACTACCAGACCGCTGATGTTACTGCTACTGCCGGGACGGATTATACCGCTATTGTAGGTGGAGTGATGAGTTTTAATGGAACTGTAGGAGACACCGAACAGATCACCGTTTCTATTACGGATGATATGATATTTGAGCCTTCTGAAACCTACATTATCCAAATGACGGGCACTTCAGACCCTTCTGTGAACATTTCCAGTACGGGTACAGGAACCATCACCGATAATGAAGTAGTTTTAGGCAATACGCCCTTAACACTTTTCCGGGAATTTGACGGGTACATGGACTATACCTCTACGGCAGGTACCTTGAGGACACAGCCTAATACGGGGAACCCCTGTGCCATTACAACATCTTCCTCAAATACATTAAGTTCTCCAATACCTGCCGGGGCCACTATTGAGGCTGCCTATCTGTACTGGTCGCATTCCGGTGCTAACATGGATTCCCAGGTAACTTTTGAAGGGAATACGGTTGATGGAAATGTGGCCTACACAACTTCTATACTGGGATTGTCTTTCTACGGATTTTTCAGTGATGTCACGTCCATAGTACAAGCTATCCCGAATCCTTCAACTAATGTTTACGACTTTTCAGGTTTAACCATCGATAATACAGGGAATTACTGTAGCTATAACGTGGTATTAGGAGGTTGGGCTTTAATGATATTTTACACCGATACCAGTCTTCCGGCATCAACTATCAACCTTTACCAGGGATTTGACGGCAACCAGAATTCTTCTTCCACTTTTAACCTCAGTGGATTTTATGCCATTGGTTCCGTGGGTTCCAAAACCAGTGCCCTTTCATGGGAAGGGGACCAGACCCTGGCCAACAATGAGTCGCTTCAATTTACCACGCCCTTATCCGGGACCAACCTTTTGGTAGGGGATGGGGACAATAACGGAACAACTACGAATAACCCTTTTAATTCCACACATTTTGACAATACCGTATTGCCAAATGTGAATAACACGGCTTTACACGGGGTGGATCTTGACACTTATGATGTATCTGCCTTTATATTACCAGGTGAAACGTCTGCCACCACACAGGTGAACGTGGGGCAGGATTATGTGATCATGAACGCCGTGGTGCTGAAGGTACCTTCCAACCTGATCACCGGCCGTGTGTTTGAAGACGTCAACTACGGGGGAGGTGCAGGAAGGAATTACGCAGCAGCTTCTGGGTTTGGAGTCTCCGGGGCTACCGTGGAACTCTATGACTCCGTGGGCACGCGGGTGGATACGCAAACGACGGATGCCAGTGGTATCTATGTTTTTGCTGGCATGGTCAATGGCACCTATTCTGTGCGTGTCGTCAATGAAACGGTAACCTCTTCACGACCTGGGGGAGTAGCATGTGGGGATTGTCTGCCCGTACAAACCTTCAGGACGGATTATATAGCGAGTACCATTGTAGAAAGGCCCAACGAGGTAGGCGGGGCGGATCCCACAGCCACCGATCCTGGTACGGGAGTACTGGCCGGAGCACAGTCGGTTGGCAGTGTGACCATTGCCAATGAAGGGGCCGCAGGACTCGATTTTGGATTTAACTTCAATACCATCGTCAACACCAACGAAGACGGGCAGGGTTCCCTGGAACAGTTTGTTCTGAATTCAAATGGTTTGGGGGAGACAGGCCTGGATATCGAAGCCAACGCCATTTTCGACCCGGCAGCTGGGGAAGATACTTCTGTATTTATGATCCCTCCTACCGGGGATGCTTTGGGCAGGACAGCAGACCCTAATTATGCCAGTGGTATATTCAACATATCAGTCGCTGGTGGTATTTTAAGTAGCATAACGGGTTCAGCAACACATATTGATGGACGAACACAAACCGCCTATTCCGGGGATTCCAATGCAGGTACGATTGGTTCCGGCGGAAGCAATGTTGGAGTTTCAGCTTCAACCTTACCTAATTATGGCTTACCTGAGATAGAGATTTACCGGCCTGATGGAGATGTCCTGACGAATGAAGGAGCCAATACCGTAATTCGCAATTTGGCTATTTATGCCGATAATAATGCAGGAGTGATCATGGAATCCGGATCGCTCACATTGACGCAAACTTTGCTGGGAGTTACTGCTTCAGGTGCTAATGGCGGAAATATTGCTTATGGAGCGGCTATTAATGGAGGCAACAATATCATAAGCAGCAATTATATCAGCACCAATGTAGATGCAGGGATCTGGATAGATGGTGGAACCTTGACTACCATCCAGGACAACCATATCACTGCTAATGGTAATGGCCCCTGTGATGATAACATTCAAATCCTGAGTGGCTCGGGAATTACCATTCAAAGGAACCTGATAGAAGCCGCTACCGGTCTGGGTATTGAAAGCGATGGTTTTTCCGGAGGGGTTACCATTAGTGAAAATACCATTACCACATCGGGTCAGGATGGAGGTACCTGTGCAGGGGATATTGAAAATGCAGGCATTCGGTTACATGGGGACAACTCCGCCATCACCAACAATATAATCACCTCTAATGGAGGTGCAGGTATAGTTGTGGCAGGAGGTGACACTTCCGGGAACCTGATCTCCCAGAACTCCATCTACGCCAATGGGACCACAGCCGATGCCCTGGGAATCGATATCGACAATTCCAATGGAGTTGGTGATGGGGTAACCCTTAATGACAACGGGGATACGGATAGCGGACCCAATGGCAGCCTGAACTTTCCCATCATCACAGCCGCCTATACGTCGGGCAGTGATCTGGTAATAAAAGGCTGGGCGCGTCCCGGAGCTACTATAGAGGTCTTCCTGACAGACATCAATGAAGGCACGGCTACAACCGGGGATAACCAGTTAGGCTTCAGCACGGACTACGGGGAGGGACAGACTTACCTGGGCACTGTAGTGGAAGGTAGCGGGGCCGATCTGGATGCGGTCAGCTCTGCTTATACGGACGTAGACGGCAATACGGACAATACGAACCGCTTTCATTTCAGCTTTGTTGTACCCCCCACGGTAGCCCTGGGGGATATGGTAACAGCAACAGCTACCCTGGGGAACAGTACTTCTGAATTCTCTCCAATGAGCGTCCTGAAAGTGCAAACGGTGATCACCAACCGCCGTATTACCTATCGGGTAAATCAGGATTAGCACCCAGTACGCTTCGTAAAAAATATCATCAGCTCCCTTCCAAAGTGATCTGTTCACAACGTTTTCTAACGGGTTGAAGATCAA
>NZ_CEYNTP010000131.1:0-7656 GCF_982873095.1 Lentiprolixibacter sp.
CACTTCCTTTGCCCTGGCCACACGCATGTTATCTCCGTCCATCAGGCGTGATATTTATAACATATATGGCTTCGTACGCTTTGCTGACGAAATTGTCGATACATTTCATGAATTCGATAAGGCCCATCTTTTCAAAGAGTTTGAACGGGACCTTGAAAATGCGCTTGAATACCGCATCAGCCTTAATCCCATCCTGAACTCATTTCAGCATACCTATCATCAATACGGGATACCCAGACATCTGGTAGATGCTTTTATGAAAAGCATGAGGATGGACCTTACCAAAAAGGACTATAACACCCATGAGGAATACAAAGAATACATCTATGGTTCTGCAGATGTAGTGGGCCTGATGTGCCTACGTGTGTTTGTCAAAGGGAATGATGAGCAATATGAAAACCTCAAGGATGCAGCTATGGCGCTGGGCTCCGCTTTTCAAAAGGTGAATTTCCTGCGCGACCTGAAGGCTGACCACGAGCACCTGAACCGATCCTATTTCCCGGATACCAACCTGCTTGAACTGGATGAAAATTCCAAGGCCCGTATTGTTCAGGAGATCAAGGAAGACTTTGCCAAGGGGTTCGAAGGTATTGTCAAATTGCCCAGCGAGGCAAAATTCGGGGTGTATACGGCTTATAAATATTATTATAAACTACTACAGAAATTACAGAAAACCCCGTCCCTACAGATCAAGAATACACGTATACGGGTTCCGAACTATCAGAAGTTTGGACTACTGGCCAAATCCTACGTAAATTACAAGCTCAATCTGGTTTAAAATGGACGTAATTATCTGGATCCTCATCTTTATCGTTACTTTCTGTATAATGGAGTTTATGGCGTGGTTTACCCACAAGTATATCATGCATGGTTTCTTATGGGTTTTACACAAGGATCACCACAAGAAAGACCACGACTCCTGGTTTGAGCGTAACGACGCATTTTTCCTCTATTATGCAGCGGTAAGTATGGCATTTATTATGATCGCCTCGAATACCTGGTTTTGGTACGGCTACCCCATAGGATTTGGTATTATGGCTTATGGAGCGGCCTATTTCCTCGTTCATGACATACTTATCCACCAAAGGTTCAAACTGTTCAGAAGGGCAAATAACTGGTACGCCCGTGGGGTACGCAAGGCCCATAAGATCCACCACAAGAACCTGGGCAAGGAAGACGGTGAATGCTTCGGGATGCTCGTAGTTCCTTTTAAGTACTTCAAAAAAAACTAGTCCATGCCAACTGCCCATATTATTGGCTCGGGCATTGGAGGGCTGGCCACTGCACTTCGTTTGCGGAAGAAAGGATATGAGGTAACGGTTTTTGAAACCAATCCCTATCCCGGAGGAAAACTGCACGCTATCACACTTGATGGCTACCGCTTTGACCTTGGGCCCTCCCTCTTTACCATGCCACACTTTGTGGATGAACTCTTCCGGTTGTACGATAAAGAACCTACGGAACATTTCAAATACCTGAGAAAAGAGGTCCTCTGCGAATATTTCTGGGATGACAATACACGTTTCACTGCCCGTAAAGACCCGGAGGTATTTGCAGAAGATGCTGCGTCTACCTTCTCCGAAAGCCCGCAAGCCTTACTGAAGTACCTCCGTTTAAATCAGAAAAAATACGACCTTACCGCGCCTCTTTTTCTCCAAAGCTCACTCCACAAGGCTGGGACTTATCTTTCTTTGAAGACCCTGAAGGCTTTGATGAGCATGCCCCAACTGGGCGTATTCGGGACCCTGAATGAAGTAAACGAAAAGCAGTTCAAGCATCCCAAGCTTGTGCAACTCTTTAACCGATATGCCACCTATAACGGGAGTTCGCCCTACCTGACACCCGGGATCATGTCCATGATCCCCCACCTGGAAATGTTTTACGGTACTTATTTACCGGAAGGCGGGATGCATGAAATTGTGATGAGCTTATACCGCCTGGCCGTTGAAGTAGGCGTCCGTTTCCATTTTGACAGCAGGGTGGATGAAATTATCGTTGAGGGGGGCAAGGCATCGGCAGTGCGTATAAAAGATACCCTTTACAAAGCCGAAGTTGTTGTTTCCAATATGGATATTTTCCCTACCTACAGGAAACTTTTACCTTCACAGCCTGCCCCGGAAAAAACACTGGCCCAGGAAAGATCCAGTTCTGCCCTCATTTTTTATTGGGGTATCAAAAAATCTTTCCCTCAGCTCAATTTGCATAATATCTTTTTCAGCAACGATTACAAAGAGGAATTCCACCATATATTTCATCGTAAATCCCTTTACGAAGACCCTACTGTGTACATAAATATTACCAGTAAGGACTGGGCTTCAGATGCCCCTTCGGGTTGTGAAAACTGGTTTGTTATGATCAATGCACCTGGAGACTACGGTCAGGATTGGGAACAACTCAGGTCTGATGCGAGGAAAAGTATCCTGAAGAAACTTTCAGGGATACTAAAAACCGATGTGGAATCCCTGATCGAGGTAGAACATGTACTTGATCCACCGGGTATACAGGCGAATACCAGTTCATACCGCGGTGCACTTTACGGGGCAGCCAGCAATAACCGATTTGCTGCCTTCCTGCGGCATCCCAATTTCAGTCGAAAAATTCCGAATCTCTATTTTTGTGGGGGATCCGTACATCCCGGAGGTGGCATTCCCCTTTGCCTTCTATCGGCCCGGATCGTTTCAGAATTATTGCCCAATGCACCGGCCCATGAATGAACCCCGTAAATTCCTCAATTATTTTTCCGTTTTCCTGCTCTGGTTGTTTAATCTCAGTGCAATAGCAGGCATCTATGTAGGGGAACAGGACTGGTTCATGAGCAAAACCCCGCTCAATATGCTGCTGATCCTGGGACTTACAATTTTGGTTTTTCCGGTTACTACCTGGAAAAAGGGCCTGCTTTTCCTGGGAATTGGCATAACGAGCATCTTTGCAGAATGGCTGGGCGTGAATTACGGCCTTATCTTCGGCGACTATGTCTACGGTGCTAATTTCGGGCCCAAGCTCGACGGGGTTCCCTATCTGATCGGCGTGAACTGGGCATTCCTTACGTTTGCCACTGGGGCGATGGCTTCAAAATGGCTGAAAGGCTTCTGGGTAAGGGTTATTGCGGGTGCGTTAATGATGGTCATCCTTGATTTTTTCCTCGAAGAAAGTGCCCCGCGTTTTGATTTCTGGTATTGGGACCTCGGATTTCCTCCGCTGCAGAACTTCCTGGGCTGGTTTGCCCTGGCGTTCATTTTCCACATGTTTTACCAGGGGCTGAAAGTGAAAGGCAATCCCCTATTCTCTCACCATCTCTACATCTCCCAACTACTGTTCTTTGTATTCTTTTACTTTTGGAAAGGTTAGTTGTCAGGGGTAAACTTTAACGGGGGCACACCCTCCCATTGGCCTTCTGATCGATAGGGCTGGAACCGGGCAAAAAGTTCTTCCTTATACCATTGCAATTCGTGGGTCATGGAAATGGCCTGTTTGTGTTCCTTACTACTATAAGCAAAAGCATAGAGGGCTTCCCGGTTGGCCCATAAACTGAAGGTGGCCATATTCCGAATTGGCACTTCCCCAATGCCTTTTGTATAAAGCAAACCTTTATTTCCCTTTAGCCCCTGCTGTGAAGCAGGAACGTATTTCCAAAACCTCAGCAGGAATCTGGATTTGATCGTAGCCCTGGTAATAATCGCCAGGTAGTTGTTATGTGGTAATGGGGTTTGGACAGCAGGGAAAGGGGCCTTACCGTCCCATTCTCCCTTTGTTTTCACAGTTCTCATGTACAGGGTCCAGTATTCCCGGGCTTTCTTCTTGTACCTGTGCATCAGGTCGTGCCGGCTGAAAAAGCTGTCGGCAGCCGCTTCGTTTTCCCAAACCTGCACCAGGGCGTACACGGACCAGTCGGGCCAGGGATTAAAACCAGGCTTTCCACTACCCATCAGTTTATAGAATCGCAAACCGGGTGTTCGGGACAGTCCTGGATGTGCGAATTGCATCATGCCAAAAGCCCATATTTTCGACCAGGGACGGCTGTACCTGAAAAAAGTTATGGTGGTAATGGCTTCCATTTATCTTGTAAGTAACGAATCGAGAAGTTTCCGGACCCGGGGGGCATTCCAGTCAGCAGCTCCTGAATGGGCAACTGCTATTCTCCCGGACTTGTCCAGTACATAGGTTGTTGGTAAGCCTCCATAATAAAGGGCTTTAGGAGTAAGTCCTTTTTCAAAGTATACAGGAAACTCATACCCTTCTTTGTTTAAATAGGACATAACCCGGTCCTGTTGGTCCCTGGCAATAAACAAAAACCGCACCTGGTCTTTATAATCCCCGTACAGGGCATTGAGGGAGGGCATTTCCGCAACGCAGGGCGGGCACCAGCTGGCCCAGAAATTCAGCAAGACCACTTCCCCCTGCACAGTTGCCACCCGAAAGGTATCCCCTTCCAGGTCCTTGAGCACCCAATCCTCGATATCAGGGACATCCATTGCCCTTTCTGCTACCGGTTCAGGATTGTGGGAGATGAGCCGGTTCATCCAAACCTGTACATGAAATCCCAGGGGAGTTAAAATATATAACCCCAGGAACAGAAGGAGCAGTAAGCTTAGCAGATTTATTCTTTTCCTTTTCATGGAGCTTGCAGGAGTTTTGTGAACAGTTGCCTTGCCCCCTTGCTATACCAGTCTGTGATCCCCTGTTCGAATGCAGCAATCCGGCCCTGTTTATCCACAACATAAGACGCCGGCGGTTCCGGAATTTCAAAAGGGGCAGGCTCGCCAATGATCAGATAGGTAACAGGGAAGGTAAAATCGTGTTCTTCCATAAAGGCTTCCACCGGGGCCTGCTCTTCGTCTGATATGATATAGAACACCACCCGATCACCGAATTCATCGTACAGTTTTTGAACCTCCGCCAATTCCGCTTCACAGGGGAGCCTCCAGGAAGCCCAGAAGTTGATGAAAACCACCTTTCCCTTCGCCTCTTCGAAACTGAAGAAGTTCCAGTCCTTATCCTTAAGGGTCCAGTTGTAATCCTTGAGTTGTATCCTTTCCTCAGCGGGTATGACCTCAGGTCCGAAGGCAAAAAGGCGATTGAGAAAAACCTTGCTGTAATGTCCGAGCGGTGTCACAAAAAAAGACAGCACCAGGGCAAAAAAAAGCAGATTAATAATGGTTTTCCTACTGACCTTCATATATGAACCTGTATCAATCAAAAAACTCCTGAAAATATCCAGGAGTTTTTCTTTTTGTAATGCCTAAGCGGCATTTTCCTTCTTAATAACATTTAGCGCGGAACCCTCCCTGAACCATTCTATTTGCGATGCGTTGTAGGTATGGTTAGCTACAACCATATCCTTGGAACCATCGGCATGAACCACTTCGATAGTGAGGGGTTTGTCCGGTGCAAACTCTGCTATATCCAGGAAGTTAAAAGTGTCGTCTTCCTGAATCAGATCGTAGTCTTTTTCATTGGCAAAGGTCAGCGCGAGCATTCCTTGTTTCTTAAGGTTGGTCTCATGTATCCTTGCGAAGGATTTTACCAATACCACGGCCACTCCCAAATGTCTGGGCTGCATAGCCGCATGTTCGCGTGAGGATCCCTCCCCGTAATTGTGGTCACCCACCACAATGGTTTTGATACCTGCAGCCTTGTAGGCGCGCTGCGTATCCGGTACACCGCCGTATTCGCCGGTAAGCTGATTTTTAATAAAGTTGGTTTTCTTGTTGAACGCGTTAACCGCCCCTATCAGGGTATTATTGGCAATGTTGTCCAGATGCCCCCTGAACCTCAGCCAGGGACCCGCCATGGAAATATGGTCTGTGGTGCACTTTCCAAAGGCCTTGATGAGCAGCTTCATACCCTTAAGGCTATCCGGAGCAATGGGTTCAAATGGCTCCAGCAATTGTAGTCGTTCTGAATCAGGGGCTACGATGACCTGCACCGAACTCCCGTCTTCTTTTGGGGCAATAAATCCGGCATCTTCAACGGCAAAACCTTCCGGGGGCAATTCATATCCCCTGGGTTCCTCCAGCTTTACTTCCTGTCCGTCTTCATTGATCAAAGTATCCGTTACGGGATTGAAATCGAGCCGGCCTGCAATAGCAATAGCTGTTACCAATTCCGGTGAGCCTACGAAAGCCAGGGTGTTGGGATTTCCATCAGCCCGTTTGGCAAAGTTTCTGTTAAAGGAATGCACTATGGTATTCCTGGGCCCATTGGCGGCTTTGTCACCATAACGGTCCCACATTCCAATACACGGGCCACAGGCATTGGCAAATACCGTAGCCCCGATATTATTGAATGTATCGATAAGGCCGTCGCGCTCAATGGTGTAACGCACTTGTTCTGAGCCCGGGGTGATCGTAAACTTTGATCTGGTCTTCAGGTTTTTATCAGCTACCTGTTTCGCCAGGGAAGCCGCCCTTGAGATATCTTCATAAGAGGAGTTGGTACAGGAGCCGATCAGGCCTACCTCAACGTTCAACGGCCAGTCGTTTTCACGTGCCGCCTCGCTCATTTTCGAAATGGGGGTTGCCAGATCTGGTGTAAAGGGTCCGTTCAGGTGGGGTTCCAGTTCTGAAAGGTTGATCTCGATCAACTGGTCAAAATAGGTCTCCGGGTTGGCGTAGACGTCAGCGTCAGCTGTCAAATACTCAGCTACTTCAGCAGCAGCCTCTGCGACATCAGCCCTTCCGGTTGCGCGCAGATAGCGGTCCATGGAAGCATCGTATCCGAAGGTAGAGGTGGTAGCACCTACCTCAGCTCCCATATTGCATATAGTCCCTTTCCCGGTACAGGACATGGAAGTAGCCCCTTCCCCGAAATATTCGATAATGGCTCCCGTACCCCCTTTCACCGTAAGAATATCAGCCACCTTAAGGATCACATCTTTTGGGGCCGTCCATCCGGATAATTTACCGGTAAGTTTCACCCCGATCAGTTTTGGGAATTTCAGCTCCCAGGGCATTCCGGCCATGACATCCACGGCATCAGCACCTCCTACCCCAATAGCAACCATACCCAAGCCTCCCGCATTTACGGTATGGGAATCCGTTCCGATCATCATCCCACCCGGAAAGGCGTAGTTTTCTAATACCACCTGGTGGATAATTCCTGCACCGGGTTTCCAGAACCCGATGCCGTATTTGTTAGATACCGATTCCAGGAAGTCAAAGACCTCATTACTGGTTTGATTGGCCCTCTTTAAATCGGCTTCTGCGCCAACTTTTGCCTGTATCAGGTGATCGCAGTGCACCGTTGTGGGCACGGCCACCTTAGGCTTCCCGGCATGCATAAATTGCAGTAAGGCCATCTGGGCTGTAGCATCCTGACAGGCCACACGGTCTGGTGCAAAGTCCACGTAGTCTTTCCCACGCGTAAAGGCTTTGGACGGTGTGCCTTCCCAAAGATGGGCATACAAGATTTTTTCTGAGAGGGTCAAAGGTCTGCCCACTATATCCCGGGCCTTATCCACGCGCTCGGCTATATTGGCGTAGACCTTTTTAATCATATCGATATCAAATGCCATTTCGAATAAAATTTTCTGTTAGAATGCCCCCAAAAGTACTAAAATAGCGGGGCAAATAAAAGCCTTATTATTGCCATTTAAAGCCTGGATAATCCCTGTATCTCCTAGGAATATAAATTGAAGAGAAAATCTTGATTATAACA
>NZ_CEYNTP010000132.1:0-6191 GCF_982873095.1 Lentiprolixibacter sp.
ACCAGCAATATCATCGGGGCTACTACCATGGAGCAGCTAAAGGAAAATATTGGGAGTATATCACTGCAGTTGAGCCAGGAAGTCCTTGAAGGGATTGATGAGATACACAAGGCTATACCTGATCCTGCCCCATAGTATATTGGAAATTATCATCTGCAACATCGTTGATAATACCAGTTGAAAATGTATGGACCTATTGAAGCAGGTAGCGGACAACCTCTTCTATCCTGGACACCAAAATGGCTTGTATCCCCGTTTTGGCCCGGCTCAATTTGTTATGCCTGGATATAAAGATCCGGGAGAAGCCCAGTTTTTCCGCTTCCTGTATGCGTTGCTCCACGCGCTGCACGGGCCGTATTTCCCCTGCCAGACCAATTTCTGCTGCAAAGCACCAGTTTTTTTCGATCGGGACATCGGCATTGCTGGACAAGATGGCTGCGATTACCGCCAGGTCAAGGGCTGGGTCATCAATGCTGATCCCCCCGGTAATGTTGAGGAACACATCCTTGGCCCCCAATTTAAATCCTGCACGCTTTTCGAGTACGGCAAGCAGCATATTGAGCCTCTTGGCATTATAACCAGTGGCCGAACGCTGAGGTGTTCCATAGACCGCCGTACTCACCAAGGCCTGGACTTCGATCATCAAGGGCCGCATGCCCTCCAGGGTGGCTGCGATGGCCGTGCCGCTTAGTCCTTCCCGGTTTCCGGATATCAGCACCTCTGATGGGTTACTCACCTCCCTTAGACCGTTTTCCTGCATTTCATAAATGCCCAATTCTGATGTGGAACCAAAGCGGTTTTTCAATGCCCTCAGAATTCGGTAGACATAGTGCCGGTCTCCCTCAAATTGCAGCACAGTATCCACCATGTGCTCCAGGATTTTGGGGCCGGCGATATGCCCTTCCTTGGTAATATGCCCGATAAGGATCACCGGTGTATGTGTTTCCTTTGCATACCTAATGAGTTCTGCTGTGCATTCCCGTATCTGAGAAATGCTCCCGGCAGCTGATTCTATGTACTCGGTCTGCAGGGTTTGGATAGAATCCACTACCAGAAGGTCTGGTTTCAGGGCTTCGATCTGCTGAAAGATATGCTGGGTTTTGGTCTCCGTTAGGATAAAACAATTTTCATTTCCGGCCGCAATGCGGTCTGCCCGCATTTTGATCTGCTTTTCGCTTTCTTCCCCGGAAACGTAAAGGGTTTTGTAAGGGAGTTTCAATACTGTTTGTAGGACGAGGGTACTTTTCCCGATGCCTGGCTCCCCGCCTAAGAGGACCAGTGATCCCGGTACGAGGCCGCCCCCCAGGACGCGGTTGAATTCGATATCCTGCAAATCCATCCGGGCCTCCTTTTCAAGGCTGATATCCTGTATGCGAAGGGGTTTGGCACTTCGTGGATCTTTGCTGGAGGTGCCTTTCCAGGCAGGGGTTTCCTTTTGAATGACCTCTTCAACAATGGTGTTCCAGGATTTACATGCGGAACACTGCCCATTCCATTTGGCATATTGGGTGCCGCAATTCTGACAAAAAAAGGCTGTTTTTGTTTTGGCCATAATCGCCCGGTATAGGGGATAGCCGTAAAGATATTGTGTCCGAACAGAAAAACAAAAGCAGTCCTGGAAAGACTTTTATCCGTACCCTAAATAAATGGCCTTAGTAGCCGAAGTCAGCTTTTAGGGCTTCCATTTTTTCCAAGGCCATGTCCTTAGTAAGAAAGTCGATTTCCTGCATTCCAAAGGCCTTTTCAAAGGTCCTTAGGGCTTTTTTAGGTTCCCCGATCTCTTCGTAATACTCCCCTTCGAAATAGAAGCCCAGCATAGTTTCGGGAAAAGCGGACTTACACAGATCAGACAGTGGTTTCAGGGACTCGTAATCATCCTTCTTGCGACATGCCGCATAGATGGCCATAATATCGTTGAGTTCTACATGTTTCCGGAATCCAAATAGGGTTTCGATTTGGTCATATTTGTCTTTCAGATACTGAAAGGCCGGGGCATTTGATGTAAGGATTTCCGTCTTGTATTCCTGAGGCGAAATGGGTTTGAAAATACCAAAAGTGCGGTCCCACGCCTTTCCGAGACCATAGGTGATCACCGAGGTGTCATCAGCTCCTTTGTATTCCTCAAAGAAGTAGTGGATATTATCCTTCTGCAGGCTTTTTAGTCCCCTGTCCAACTGCAGGATGGCATTTCTGTTATCTCCCTGCCCAGTGGGAACAATAAGGTGATAATAAATCTGTTGGTTGAGGATGTTCAGTCGTTCAGGCACCCGGCTGGCCATTTCCGGTGCGAGGTAAGGAGAGATGCTGATGTACGCATTGAAAAGGGATTTATCCTTGAACAGGAAATAGTTCCCAAAGTTTGCGGTGATATCATAGCCTACAAAAACCTTAAAGGGGGCGGTGCTGTAAGTGGTCTCAAGGAAGGGGATGACTTCCATGCCCAGGAATTCGTAAAACTGCGGGCCTTTCTCTCCTGGCAATCCATTTTCTGGGTCAAAGGCACAGTCTTCCCATCTGAGCTTGTCGGGCTGCTGCCCTATGCCTACTACTATAGACTCTGGCATCCCATGAAAGCGGCTGTAAAATTTAGCGTTTGCCACTACAAGGTCAAAAAGGTATTCCCCATCCAGCACAACTACAAGGGGATACTTTTTTTCAGGAGAATAATCCTCCGGTATGTAATATTGAATATCTCGTCTTTCCTGTAGTTTAAAGGATTCAAAGATCTCCTTTTTTATCTGGGCTGTGAGCCCCATGCACGAAAAAGCCAGGGCAAAAAGTATGATTATGCGTTTCATCGGTTGTCTATACAGGGAACAGTCTGGATTATCTATTCCTGTTCCATAACGGGATGATGAGGAAGGATATTGCACCAAAGAATACAATCATCAGGGTTTGCGCAATCCACATAATCCAGCCAAAGGCATCACCGGAAACGCTGCTGACACCGAAAATACCAAGTGAAGCACTTACCGCAATCGGGTAGAGGCCGATGCCCCCGTTAGTGGTAGACATGGCAAAAGCTCCTGCGACAAAGGCAACCAGGATTTCCCCGAAGCTGAGGGGTATGGTTTCCAAAACGGTGAATTTAATTATCCAGAACATAAATATGTAGGCGCCCCAGATAAACAGGGTATGAAATACAAAAGGCCATTTCTTCTCCATGCGGAAAATACTCAGGATCCCTTCCAGCAGCCCCTTGATAAAATCTTTAAGCCGGATCGAAAATCGCGAAGTTGATCTTCGCAGGAAGGCCAGAAATAGAAACATGCCTGCCACCCCAACACCAACCAGGGCCAACGTGGCACCCATCCCTATCCCCTGATCGCTCAGGTAGCCCATGATGACATCGGTCTGGGAAAAAAGGGCAATGAGGATTACGATAAACAACATTAGCAGGTCTACTACTCTCTCGGTGACAATGGTGCCAAAGCCTTTTTGGAAGGGAACATTTTCATAGCTGGCCAAGGCCGTCGCCCTGAGGACCTCTCCGGACCTTGGGATGCCCAGGTTCGTAAAATAGGCCATCAGAATGATCAGGATATTATTCATGAGCTTTGGGCGGTAGCCAAGGGGCGCCAGCATATAATTCCATCGGACCGCCCGGGAAATATGGCTGAGCATCCCGATGACGATAGAAAGTGTCACCCAGAATAGGTCTGCCTCACCTATATATTTAAGGATTTGCTGCCTGTCAGCTTCAGAAGTGATCGCATAAGAGTACCAGACCAAAAACAAACCCAGCCCAATAGGGAGGATGGTTTTAAGGAGTCTTACCAGTTTTTTATTCAAAACTATTGCAAAAGGTTGGTCTCTTCATTGGGGAAGACCAAAGCTGGATTAAAATTCCTGGCTTTTTCAATATCCATTTGTGCATAGGTGATGAGAATGAGGATATCCCCAACTGCTACCTTGCGGGCCGCAGCCCCGTTCAACGTTAGCTCACCACTGCCTCTTGGCCCCGGAATTACATAGGTTTCAAGGCGTTCACCATTGTTGTTATTCACTATCTGGACTTTCTCCCCACGGATAATGTTGGCAGCGTCCATAAGGTCTTCATCTATGGTAATGCTGCCAATATAATTTAGGTCCGCTCCTGTGACACGGACCCGGTGTATCTTAGATTTTACAACTTCTACTAGCATCGTGCAAAATTAATCAATTCAGGGCAAGGTTATCAATAAGTCTAATGTCATCCACATAAACCGCTATAAAGGCCCTGTATTTTTGGTTTTTTTGTTTTCGTTTTACTGGTTTCAGGGTGTCTGCAGTTGCTATCGTGAAATACTCCAGGGTATACTCCGGATATTTCCTAAACTCCTTCTGCACCCATTCCCCTACCTTAGCAGCACTTTTTGTGCCAAAATGCTCCCTGGCAGCCACCAACAGCTGGTAGATCAGTCCAGCTTTTGCTCTCAGCCTTTTTGGCAGCCGTTCATTGCGGGAACTCATGGCCAGTCCATTAGCCTCCCTGACAATTGGGCAGGGGACAATAATTACGTCCAGATGCTTATCCGCTACAAGCTTTTTGATAATTTGCAATTGTTGGTAGTCCTTCTCCCCGAAATACGCCCGGTCCGGGCCCACAAGTCGCAACAAAGTTTCCACAATAGTCGCTACTCCCTGAAAATGGCCTTCCCTGTAGGCCCCTTCCATGACCTTGTCCAATCCATCAAATTCATAGTTTTCCGCTGTTACTTCTTTAGGGTATATTTCTTGCACCGCAGGGGCGAATACCACGACTTTGCCCGAGTAGGGAGATAACATTTGAAGGTCAGCCTCCAGGTTCTGGGGATATTTGTCTAAATCATCCGGGTTATTAAACTGAGTGGGATTAACAAATATGCTCACAATCACGTGATCGTTTTCCTGAACAGCCCTTTCCACAAGGCTGATATGCCCCCTGTGCAAGGCGCCCATAGTGGGGACAAGGCCCAGTTGTTTGGTTTGATCACGCTCTTCCAGGAGAAAAGCATTTAAATTCTGTCGCGAAAACAGGGTCTTCATAAATAGCGCTTAGGGCGAGCAAACTTACTATAATTACGGCTATTCTTCATAATTTTTGTAATTTTGCAGCTACGTTTCTGCGATAACCGAAATACTACTTCTATGAATGGTAAAAAGATATTGTTTGTATCTTCTGAATTAGTGCCCTACCTACCCGAGAACGAAGTTTCTTTAATGTCTTACGAAGCCCCCAGGATGGTCAACAGCAGCGGGGGACAGATCCGCATCTTTATGCCCCGTTATGGGAATATTAATGAGCGCAGGCACCAGTTGCACGAAGTGATCCGGTTGTCCGGGATGAACCTGGTGATAAATGACCTGGATATGCCTCTGATAATCAAGGTAGCATCCATTCCAAGAGAGCGCATACAGGTATATTTTATTGATAACGAGGAATATTTTAAGAGGAAGGCCACTTTCACTGATGAAGAGGGGAAGCTTTTTGCTGATAATGATGAACGCGCCATATTCTTTGCCAAAGGAGTGGTGGAAACGGTGAAAAAACTCAATTGGTCCCCTGATATTATCCACGTTCACGGTTGGCTGGCATCTCTTTTGCCTTTGTATTTGCGGAAGTATTATGCTGATGAACCCCTTTTTGCAGAAAGTAAAATTGTGACTTCCATATATGGTCAGGGATTCGAAGGAGAGCTGGATGCCAAAATGCAGAGCAAGATAGCTTTTGACGGCATTGAACTCGACGACATTACTTCCCTGTCTGCACCTTCCTATAATAATTTGTTAAAAGTGGCCATTGATTATTCCGATGCCGTTATTTTAGCATCTGAAGAGGTGCCTGAAGAGTTAAAGGCCTATTCAGAAAAACTTCAAAAACCTATACTGCCTTATGTTTCTATTCAGGAATTTGAAGAAGCATATACCAACTTTTACACTACAGAAGTATTAGAACAGCCTTGAAGCGATTTTTCATGAAAAAAATATGGCTTGCCCTGGTTGGCGGGGTTTTGATAATGTCAGCTATTTCCTGTGAAGAAGACCTCTCTACCCTGGGAGAAGGGGTTATTGGTGGGGAGCCCTTTGTTACGGATAAAGCTGTTTTTGATGTCTTTGCCTACAACAAGAAGATCGAAGCTGTTCCTACCAACAAACTGCCGATCTATCAATTGGGGGTTTATAATGATCCCATTTTTGGTAAAACCGTGGCGAGCGTCAATACCCAGGTT
>NZ_CEYNTP010000132.1:6201-6785 GCF_982873095.1 Lentiprolixibacter sp.
GGAAATCCGGGACCCATTTTTGGCAACTTTTCTCAGGAAACAGAGAATACAGCTGATACAGACGATTCAGATACCACCATTGAAGAAAATGAAACGGTTACCAACGTCATTTTCTATATCCCTTTCTTACAGAATCCCAATGCAGATAGTGACCTGGATGGCGTTCCCAATGTATTTGATATTGACCCGGAAGACCCTAACAGTGATTCTGATGGAGATGGGATAACAGACAACCAGGAAAGGATCTCCGGACTGAACCCTTTGGATCAAGATACAGATGGAGACGGCATTCTTGATGGTGAGGACGAACAAACCTTTGCTAACAGGTTTCCGAAGAGGGTAGACCTGGACAGCATTTACGGGAACCTAGAAACTCCTTTTAATCTTAAAATTGAACGCTCAACTTTTTATTTAAGGGACCTGGACCCGGATTCGGGTTTTCTGGAAGCCCAGGAATACTTCTCTTCCCAGGAATTTTCACCTGGATTTGTTTCAGATGTTTTGTTTGAAGGACCCGTGGAGATAAGCGATGAGGAAATCCTGATTTTCCAGGAAGACGATCCCGAAACAGAGGAAGAAGACGA
>NZ_CEYNTP010000132.1:6818-7649 GCF_982873095.1 Lentiprolixibacter sp.
TGCAGCCTGGGATCAGAGTATCTCTTGACACAGATTTCTTTCAGCAGAATATTATAGATATGGAGGGGAGTACGGAATTAGTCAGTGCCTCCAACTTGAACGAATTTTTACGCGGGCTACATTTCTCACTAGACCCTGATGATGATGTAATGCTCCTGTTAGATTTTACACAGGCTACAATTACTATAGAATATGAGTTTGATGCCATCAGCGAGGGCGAAACCATCACAGAGGAAAGAGAGTTCGAACTTAGACTGATTACTGGTGGGGCCAATTTTGGCCCAATCAACGGAAATGCCGTAAATACACTCATCAGCGAAGCTTATCCTCAGGCCATTGCGAACCAAATGGATACCGGAGAAAATGCCTCAAGAATCTACCTTAAGGGAGGAGCAGGGTCCTATGCGGAGATCAAGTTGTTTGATGAAATTAACGGTGAAGACGCAATCAATGAGATCAAAGCCAACAACTGGGTGATCAACGAGGCTAACCTTGTTTTCTATGTAGACCGCGAAGAGCTTGACTTGTATCCAGGCATTGATGAACCCCCCAGGCTATACCTGTTCAACGCGGAAACCAACGCCACCCTGATCGACGAACTAACGGAAAATTCGGTGGCGCAATCGGCTTTCGGGCTCTTCCTTAATTACGACGGTTTTCTTGAGGAGGAAGATGATCAGGGGATCAAGTACACGGTGCGCATTACCGAGCATTTAAATGATATTATTGTAAGGGATTCAGCCAATGCTACTTTAGGTCTTTTGATTACCCCTGATATCCGTCTGAATGTGGCTTCAAAAACCATGTTGGCAAACAACGTGGAACAGGCAT
>NZ_CEYNTP010000133.1:0-7643 GCF_982873095.1 Lentiprolixibacter sp.
ATGAGGCAACCGACCTGAAATGAAAAATCGTGTCCTCGTGACGACCCTTACCACTGCCCTGATCCTGTGGGGCACGGTCGCTGCGCATGCCCAGACCACAGCTTGGGATGGGGAGACTTCCTACCAAAAGGTATTTGTAGATACAGACAATTTTGGAATGTCCTACCTCGACAGTCTCGAACAGAAATATTCCAAAGCAACGGCTGCAACTACCCGTCTCGAGATCCTGAACGACCTGGCGTATTACTGGCATACCCGAAACCTTAATCGTTCAAAAGATTATGCCCTTGAGGGAATTGCCTCTGCAAGGGAACTACAGGATACCTTATGGCAGGGACGTATAAGTGCCACCCTCGGAGCGGTACTGCTTCGTATGGAAAAGCTCGATTCTGCCCTCTTTATGCTGAAAAGGGCGAGGTCCAAGGTAAACAGGGAAGACCTCCCATTTTTACTGACCCAGATGGGATATGTGTATGAAAGGAGAGGGGAGCTGGACAAGGCTGCGGATTATGCCACCGAAGCCCTAAATGTTTCCAGGAGTATTCAGGATACCTATGGTATGGCAGTGGCCTTAAGCGATATGAGCAATCTGTTCTGGAAACAGGCCAAGTATGAAATGGGGCTGGACTATGGTCATAAATCCCTGGATCTGTTTGAGCAAACAGGCCTCAATAGCCTGGATTATGATTTTACACTTTATGTCGTGGGCAACAATTACCTCGCCCTGAAACAATATGAAGAGGCCAGGAAGCTTTATGAGCATGCCATTGCCATAGGGGAGCGTTATGGTTTTTACAATAACCTTTCTGACATCTACATCTCCCTTGTAGAGCTCTATTCCTTTCAAAACAATTATGACGCGGCAAGTGCAGCGGCAGAAAGTGCGATAAAATACGCCGGCCTGCTGGATAATAATTTCATGTTGATGCGTTCCTGGCTGTCGCTGGGCAAGTTGCAGAACCTACAGGGAAAATTTCTATCTGCCGTGGAAAGCCTCACCACCTGTATACGCATTGCCACCCCGGAATTTGGGGACGAGTTCTTTCTCAGTCAGGCATATGAGAGCCTGGGAAAGGCCTATGCCGGAAGCCATAATTACAGAGAAGCCTACCTCGCATTTGAAAAGTACGATGAACTGAAAAATGCGGTGTTCACCGCCGAGGCGGACCAGCGGATCTCACAGCTGCAGGCCCAGTTCAGCTCCGCTGAGAAAGACAGTACGATACAGGAACAGGAGTCCAAAATCAGGCGGCAGCGCGCGACACAAACATTTATTATTGTAATTACGATATTGCTTGTTATTGCTTTTGTGTTGCTGTACACCACACTGAGAAGCAACAGCAAGAAGAAGGAGTTGCTGGAAAGGCAAAATGAAGAAAAGGAATACCTCCTAAAGGAAATCCACCACCGGGTGAAAAACAACCTGGAAATTGTATCCAGCCTGCTCTCCCTGCAGTCGGCCCAGATCAAGGACCGGAAAATAGCCGACGCTATGCAAAAAAGCGAGCAACGTGTGCATAGCATGAGCATGATCCATCAAAAGCTCTACCAGGGGAAGAGTCTTTCCCATATTGAGATGAAGGACTATTTCGAAAATCTGGGGACCTATATCATACACACCTTTGGGAAAGAGGGCAAGGTAAAGCTTGTTTGCGATATGGCACCTCTGGAGCTGGATGTGGACCATGCTGTTCCCATTGGGCTTATAGTAAATGAATTAATAACCAATGCCTTGAAATATGCCTATCCGGACAACAGGAAAGGTTTGGTTGAGGTAAGCCTTAGACAAAGCGGGAACCAGCTGCATCTGAAGGTCGCGGATGACGGCATTGGCAAAGACATCACCAATATGCGGGGAACCGGGTTCGGCACCCAGCTCATTGCCTTATTAACGGCACAGTTGGATGGAAAAATGCAGCTATCTGTAGAACAGGGAACTGCTGTTAGTTTTGAATTTATTGTACCCCAGGCCGCCTGATATGGAAACGAAGTCGCGCATACTGATTGTTGAGGATGATATGATCATCGCAGCCAACCTGTCCCTTCAGCTCAGCCAGCTGGGCTACGAGATTACGGGGATTGAGTCCAGGGGTGAGGAAGCCATCGTACACGCCAAGCTGAACCCGCCAGATCTCATACTGATGGACGTCAATTTAAAAGGTACGCTGGATGGAATTGAAACGGTGCAGAAAATTCAGGAAACCCAGCAAATCCCGGTGATCTATCTGACCGCCAATAATGATGAAGCTACCTTTAACCGGGCGAAAACTACCCGGCCCAGGGCTTTTATTTCAAAGCCGTTCAACAAGCTCAACCTGCAACGCACCGTGGCCCTGGTGGGCGAACGGATCAATATCCCTGAACAGGTTAACGGACAACAAACGGGCGAGGTCGCCATTTTAAATGACCGGGTTTTTATCAGGCATCAGGGAAAGATGATCAAACTGCTCCTGGATCATATCCTATATATCGAAGCCGACCGGAATTATTGTAAAATCACTACTGACTCAGGGGATTACCTGGTAGTCTGTACGCTCAAGAACATAGAGCAGGAATTAGACCCTGCTAAATTTATCCGGGTCCACCGCTCTTTTATGGTGAATCTGGCCAAGCTGGACGTAGTGGCTGAGGGCCATCTCGAGATCGCCCGCAAAACCATCCCCATCAGTAAGACCTACAAGGAGCTGCTGATGGCTCGCCTGCACACACTTTGATGGTTATTCTGAATTGCCTTTTTTCTTTGGTGTGTTGGGACCCATCCTATCCGCAATTTCATGGTCCCCGACAGCGCCGCGTTCCCGCAATTCCCCTATGATACGGGTATGGTCCTGTTCTCTTCCCTGGGATAATTTATAGGCTGCATGGACCTCCTCCACGGAAATTTGAAAACCGACTACCCCTTTTACCTGTCTCAGCGTCCTGGGAGAAAGGTTGTGGAGGGAAACAGGTTCTTCAGAGTGTTTTTCGTATTTGTCTACCAGTCGGTGCAGGGAGGCCATGACCTCCTCCTCACTGAGGATTTGGAGCTTTCCGTAAACATGCACGGCAATATAGTTCCAGGTGGGCACTTCCTCTTCCTTGTACCAGGAGGAAGATACATAGGCATGTGGTCCGTTGAAAATGGCGAGCACCGGTTCATTTTCCACAAAATGCCGCCATTGGGGATTGGCCTTTGCGATGTGGCCGGTTAGCAGCTGTTGACCAGAGGAATTGGTTTCCAGTTCCAGGGGCAGGTGGGTGGCCCAGGGCCGGTCGTCCACCTGGCTCACTAAAATGGCAAAGGCATTGTTCCTGAGAAAATCGGCAACCTCCGCAGGGTCCTCATTGCGATATTGTAATGGGATATACATGCTGTGGATAAAGATAGCCAATCTGTCCTCAATAAAGCTCACAGGGTTGAACTGCCCATTGAAACGACAATTCGGTCAGGAAATCTGACAGTTGGGTATTCTTCATTGGGAGAACTGATAGCGAAACTGCAATTTTGCATAAAAACAACATCCATGGCACTTGTCATCATATTGGTCTTTTTGTGTTACATCTATACTTCCTGGTTGCAGAAACAATTGCTGGGATAAGGGTGGGAATAACCCACAAAGTTTTTACTAACTTTAATTCTGTGAGGACAGTTAATGTCCCGGCAATCGGATGGCTAGAGAATTGAGCACATGTTAAGAAAGTTTATCAGAATAATATCAGTTGGTTTTCTGGTAGGGTTTGTGCTGTCCTTCATTTTTATTGGGGTACAGGTCATGGCCGGAAACCAGAGCCTGTCTAACTACAATGAAATCCTCGAGGATGTGGGCAGCTACATGCTGTATTCCATAGTGCTTACCTTCATCAATAGCACCTGGTTTGAATACCTGAACAAAAGAATACGGTGGGAAAAGTACTCCAGGTATCGCCTGCTAATCGGCGCCCTGGGGGGGATTGTCTTTACGATGATGGGGATTTTCCTTATCCGGATTTTCCTTGAGATGTACATTCGGGGCGAGAGCTGGAGTGAATTTACTTCAGGAGAGCGGATTGTGTACTACTATATTGCGCTTCTCATCACCCTTGTGGCTACTTTGTTCTTTCATGCCCTGTATTTTTACAAAGCCTGGCAGGATAAACGGGTAAAGGAGCAGAAGATCATTGCAGGGACGGCTTCGGCGCGCTTTGATGCACTGAAGAACCAGCTGGACCCCCATTTTTTATTCAATAGCCTCAACGTACTTACCAGTCTTATTGAAGAGGACCCAGACCAGGCACAACGGTTCACCACTTCTTTGTCCAAGGTATATCGCTATGTACTGGAACAGAAGAACAAAGACCTCGTCACAGTGGATGAAGAACTGCGGTTCGCCCGCACCTATGTCCGCCTCCTAAAAATGCGCTTTGAGGACAGTATTGTCTTTGAGATCCCGGAGGAGGCCTCTAATCCCGAGGCCAAAATAGTACCCCTTTCCCTGCAATTACTTTTGGAGAATGCGGTAAAGCACAACGTGGTAACCGCCAGCAAACCCTTAAAAATCAAAGTGTTTGAGAGGGATGGCAGCCTGGTGGTCAGCAATAATCTCCAGGAAAAGCAGGTGGTGAGAAAGAGCAGTGGCGTGGGCTTGAGAAACATACAACAGCGCTACCAGATCCTTACGGACCGACAGGTGCTGGTTAATAAGACCCCCAGGGAATTTATGGTGAGTATCCCCATGCTGACCCGTCAGAAATCTGAAATCCCGCAAAAGGTATACATAGAAGACAAGCGCTATCAAAAGGCCAAGGAGCGCGTAGAGGCCATAAAAGGCTTCTATGGTAACCTCATTGCCTATTGCATTGTGATTCCTTCCCTGGGGATCCTTAACTATTATACCACAGGCTGGCCCTGGGTGATATTCCCGGCCGTGGGATGGGGATTTGGCGTCGTGGCGCACGGTATGGAAGCTTTTGGGTACAACCCTTTGTGGGGCAAACGCTGGGAGGAGAAAAAGCTGCGTGAACTCATGGAACAGGATGATTTTTAATACCCGATTGTGTTAGGGCATACAGTTCGGTAGGTAAAAACAACAATTCAGGAATTTAGATTTAGATAGCCCCCCAGGATACCCGAGATTTGTCCTGTAAATAAAAACCAAAGCATTATGAAATCATATTATACCGAAGACAAGTACCTGAGGGCTAAAAGACGGGTAGAAGAAATGAAAGGGTTTTACGGCAACCTGCTGGCCTATATTATCGTGATCCCCGCACTGGCCTATATCAATTATATTTCCACAGATTTCCCCTGGGTGATTTTTCCCATGGTAGGCTGGGGACTGGGGTTACTACTTCACGGTTTGGATGCCTTTGGGTATTCCCCCTTCCTGGGCAGGAACTGGGAAGAGCGAAAGATCAAAGAATATATGCAGGATGAAAAATTCTAAAAACAAATAACACAACCAAATAGGAGATATCATGGAAGATTTCAGCAAAGAAAACAAATACATACGCGCCAAGGAGCGTGTTGAAGAATTGAAAAAGTTTTACGGAAACCTAACGGCCTATGTGATCGTTATCTCAGGCCTGGCTGCCCTCAACTACTGGGTAGACGGCTGGCGGTATATGTGGTTCCTTTGGGCAGCCTTTGGCTGGGGGATAGGGTTGTTTTTCCATGCCATACGCACCTTCAACCTCAATCCTTTTTTTGGGAAGGACTGGGAAGAACGAAAGATCAAGGAGTTTATGAACGAGGACGAGCGATCGCCAAAACGTTGGGAATAACCTGGCCATCATGGAGCAAGCACCGAAATTATCAGAGGAAGAGAAATTAAAGCGCGCCAGGAAACGCGTAGAGGAGATCAAGGGGTTTTATATCCACGCGGCAATCTACGTGGTCATCAACACCTTTATTCTGGTCAACCTGGCCTTGCAAAATTTTGGGAATGATGGCGATTTCTGGTCCTTTCCAAGTTTTGTAACCCCCTTTTTCTGGGGGATCGGACTGGCCTTCCATGGGCTGCATACCTTTATGAAGGGTAGCTTTTTAGGGAAGCGTTGGGAGGAGAGAATGATCCAGAAGTATATCGAAAAAGACAAACAAGAAGCAGAAAAATACAAGTAATGGAAAACAACCAGGAATACCAGAGCCGGCTTGAAGCTGCAAAGAAACGGGTAAGGGCCATAAAGGGTTTTTACAAGCACGTACAGACCTTCCTGACGGTTTTTATCATCCTTTCCCTGCTGTATGTGATACAGGCAGAACCCATTGTACGGATCCGGGAAGCCATAAGTGAAGAAGTCATGAGCTGGTTAGACCTCAATATCCTGATCAACCTGGGCATATGGGTGGTTATCCTGATCATTCACGGCCTGGTGGTCTTTAAGTTCCCTTATTCCCTTCTTCGGAAATGGGAAGACCGGCAGCTTCAGAAATATCTGGAGGAAGAGTAGGGGATGGCCCTTATAACCAGGGAAACCTTATTTTTGAACCTTAATGCTTAAGCGGTACGAGTTCCATGCAAGTGATAATTATTGAAGACGAGAAACCTGCGGCAAGACGGCTGGCCCGTTTGCTGGCGGAACTGGATGTGGAAGTGTCCACCTTGCTGCACTCGGTGGAAGAATCTATCAACTGGTTCCAGAACAACCCGCAGCCGGATCTTATTTTTCTGGACATACAACTATCAGACGGCCTTTCATTTGAGATTTTCGACGCCATACAGGTAGACAGCGCCATCATTTTTACCACTGCCTATGATGAGTATGCCCTGCAGGCCTTCAAGCTCAACAGTATTGATTATCTGTTGAAACCTATTGATGATGAAGAGCTGGCCGCCGCCATGAAGCAATACAAAGACCTCAATAAAAAAGACAAACAGATCAGCCTGGATTTTGAGGACATCAAAAAATTACTGACCAACCCCCTCGAGCGGGAATACAAAAAACGCTTTACTGTAAAAGTTGGGCAGCACATAAAACTTATCAATGCGGAAGACATTGAATGTTTCTTCAGCGAGAACAAGGGTACCTATGCCGCAACCACGGATGGCCGCACTTATTTATTGGACACTACCCTGGAGAATTTAGAGGAGGAACTTGCACCGGAAACCTTCTTCCGGGTGAGCAGAAAATTCTATGTGAATATCCGGCACATACAAGACATCGTGGCGTACACAAATTCACGCCTGAAAGTGAAGTTAAAGCGCTATAATGAGCAGGAAATCATCGTAAGTAGGGAACGAGTACGTGATTTCAAGTTATGGTTAGAATAAATGGCTTTTAAAACCTGATATACAAATTATTAATACCCTCCATAGATTTTTCTTATAGTGGCTTTTTGGGAGGTTTTAGGGGGTGTTTTCCAGCCGGTTGTCATCAAAGGAAGACGGCAGTAGTTTCGGGATCAATTTAATAAAAATCGGTAATAAAACGGCGCCTCCGGGCAACATAAAAATGGCCAGGGAAGGGATGCTTTTGAAGATGTCGATAAGCTGGTTTTGCACCTTTTTTTTCTCCTCGGGTGTCAGGTCTTTCATGGTGGATTTAGAAAGTAAGCTCACCAATTCCTTGCTGTCTTCAAGTTCTTTTTGCAGGCGTTTGCTGTTCCTCAAAATAAGTTTATTGACCACTTTGGACATGCTGTCATAGAACTGTATGGCCAGGTTATTGGATTTCAGAAAGGAGAT
>NZ_CEYNTP010000134.1:0-7617 GCF_982873095.1 Lentiprolixibacter sp.
AGTGCACAAATGTAGGCATGGCCGCCACAGCACGGCTCACGATAAAGTCGAACTTACCTTCAATATCTTCAACCCTGCTGTTACGGGTCCTGACATTGGTCAAACCTAATCCGCTGACCACCTCATCCACCACTTTGATCTTTTTCCCAATAGAATCCACAAGGGTAAATTGGGCCCCCGGAAACAGAATGGCAAGGGGGATGCCCGGAAATCCACCACCTGTCCCCACATCCAAAACCTCCGCTCCATCCCTGAATTGGACTACCTTGGCAATGCCCAGGGAATGCAACACATGACGCAGGTAAAGCTCGTCAATATCTTTTCTGGAGACCACATTGATCTTTAGGTTCCAGTCCTGATAAAGCGCCTGCATTCGTTGGAATTGTTCCTTTTGCAATGCCGATACTTTAGGAAAATATTTAAGAATTATACTGACGGACATGCTTACCTTTGTGTTTTTACCAAAATTACTACTTTCCGTATCAATCAGCAGAAGGGATTCCGCAAGTCATATCAGCTATTGAATCGTATATAGTATATTTACCAAAAAATTTGCCTTTCATGTCACATACTTCAGTAAAGTTTTCCCGGAAAGACTCTATGAATTTCTTCCGGACACTTAACAACAGAGTAAATACCTACTTCAAAGAAAATCAGCTTAAAAAAACCGGAAATTGGAAACTGCACCTTAAAGCTGTAGTGATGTTCGGATTGTTCCTGAGCCCCTATTTCCTCATCCTTAGCCTCAACCTGCCCAATTGGGCAAACCTGCTGCTGACCATGGTGATGGGTGTTGGCATGGCTGGGGTGGGTATGAACGTGATGCACGATGGCAACCATGGCTCCTATTCCAGTAAAAAATGGGTTAATAAACTAATGGGGGGAAGCATTTACATTCTGGCGGGCAATGTCTACAACTGGCAGGTTCAGCACAACGTGCTGCACCATACCTATACCAACATTCAGGACCACGATGAAGATTTGGATGCCGGGAGGATTCTCAGGTTTAGCAAACACGCCAAATGGCACAGGTTCCATAAATTTCAACATTACTACTCCATATTTTTATATGGTTTGCTCACCTTTAACTGGGCCCTAACTACAGATTTTATGCAGATGTACCGTTATACGAGACGAAAGCTGTCCTACGGTAAATTTCCTAATCCTGTAATTAACTGGAGTGTACTGGTGATTACCAAGTTGATTTACGTCACTATTTGGTTAGTGGTGCCCATGTTGTTCCTAGATATCGCCTGGTGGAAAATATTAATAGGCTTCTTTGTGATGCACTATGTTGCAGGCCTGATCCTCAGTGTGGTTTTCCAGCTGGCACATGTGGTGGATGAAGCGGAAACCCCTTTACCAGAGGAGGATGGAAAAATGAAGAACAGCTGGGCCGTACATCAATTGTTCACAACCGTAAACTTCGGTACCGGAAATCGATTGGTGAACTGGTTTACTGGCGGACTCAATCACCAGGTGGAACACCATATATTTCCGAATATCAGCCATATTCATTACACAAAAATCTCTAAAATTGTGAAACAGACGGCAAAAGAGTTCAATTTGCCATATAATGAATACAAGACAACCAGAAAAGCCATAATTTCGCACTTCAGACATTTGAAGGAACTGGGTAAGAACCCGGCTTTACAGTACCAATAAAAAATTCTCCGTCCCATGAATAGCCACCTTTCCGATAGAATCAACAACATGTCTACCTCGGCCACACTTGCCATGGCTGCAAAAGCGAGGGAACTGAGAAAAGAAGGAAAAGACATTATCGGATTGAGCCTGGGGGAACCGGATTTTAATATCCCGGATTTTATCAAGGAAGCTGCTAAAAAAGCGATTGACGAAAATTACAGCAGCTACACCCCGGTTGACGGGTATGGTGATCTTAAGGAAGCCATCTCCAGAAAATTTAAGCGCGACAACAAGCTCACCTACCATCCCAACCAAATTGTGGTGTCTACAGGTGCAAAACAATCCCTTGCCAATGTGGCTATGGTAATGCTCAATAAAGGAGATGAAGTAATCCTGCCAGCACCATACTGGGTGAGCTACCGGGACATCGTAAAACTGGCAGAAGGGGTACCGGTTGAAGTTCCAACGGGTATTGAAACAGACTTCAAGATGACCCCAAAACAACTGCAGGCAGCGATAAGCCCAAAAACAAAAATGCTTTGGTTTAGTTCGCCCTGTAACCCAAGTGGCTCAGTCTACAATGAAGAGGAATTACATGGCCTGGCAGAAGTGCTGAAAAAATACCCGGATATCTACGTCGTATCCGATGAAATCTACGAACATATCAATTTCCGCGGCAAGCACGCGAGTATTGCCTCCGTACCCGGGATGTATGAAAGGACCATTACCGTAAACGGGGTTTCTAAGGCCTTTGCCATGACGGGATGGCGTATCGGATATATCGGCGGGCCCGAGTGGCTGGCCAAAGCCTGCACAAAATTCCAGGGACAAATCACCAGTGGCGCCAATGCCATCGGGCAGCGGTCTACCATAGCCGCACTTGAAGCCCCGGTAAGTAAGATCCGATACATGATAGACGAGTTCCACAAGAGACGGGACCTCTTGTTGAAGTTACTCAGCGAAATTCAGGGATTCAAACTCAATGTGCCGGAGGGTGCTTTTTACGTCTTCCCGGACATATCAGCCTTTTTCGGAAAAACTTTTGGAGACAAAGAGATCAACAACGCCACAGATTTCGCTATGTATCTGTTAGAAGAGGCTAACGTGGCTACAGTAACCGGGGAGGCTTTTGGCAGCCCAAACTGTATTCGAATATCCTACGCCGCTTCCGAGTCCGAATTGGTCGAAGCCGCAGCGCGTATCAAAGCAGCTTTATCGTAATGTTTGATTGCTGTGTTTAGGTCCGCTTCCAGAAATAAGGGGTGAACAGAATCAGCACGGTAAATAGTTCCAGTCGACCTGCCAACATCAGGAAAGCACACCACCATTTTCCAAGCACGGGCAACCCACTGAAATTGCTAAGTGGATTTAAGGATCCGAAAGCCGGGCCTACGTTCCCGAGGGAAGAAGCTGCCCCTCCAATTGCAGAGACAAAATCGAGCCCCAACAAGCCTAAAACCCCTGCCCCTACAAGAAAGAGTAGCATGTACAAGACAAAAAAGGCAATGATGTTATAAACGATATGTTCAGTTACCGTCTTGCGGTTGAAGCGTACGGGTATGATGGCATTGGGATGCAGGGTACGTTTGAATTCAAGAAGTCCGTTTTTAATGATCAGGATATGCCGCATCACCTTGATCCCGCCAGCCGTACTCCCGGCTGAACCGCCGGAAAACATCAGGCCAAAAAAGAAAACGGTGAGAAATGGGGTCCAGGAAGTAAAATCAGCTGTTACAAAACCCGTAGTGGTTACGACAGCGACCACCTGGAACAGGGCATGCCGGAAAGCGCTCTCCCCCTCCCCCAATATCATGGGGAACATCTCTCCCTGCTCCACATTTGCCCGGGTGTATACGACTACCGCCGCTAATACAACAAACAGAAGAATAAAGATGCTGTAGTATTTAAACTCCTCGTCTTTCAGTACCCTTTGCACTTTTCCTTTAAAGGCAAAGTAGCTCAGAACGAAGTTGCTGCCCGCAAGGAACATAAAGAGGATGATGATATACTGTATCAGGGGCTGGTCATTCCAGAACGCCAGGCTGGCATTTTTTGTGGAAAAACCTCCGGTTGAAAGTGTCGCCATGGCATGGTTGATCGCGTCAAAAAATGACATCCCTGCCAATTGCAGCAGGATGGTCTCGGCAGCCGTATACCCTACATAGATCAGCCATAACCTTTTGGCCGTATCGGTGATCCTGGGATGCAATTTATCTGCATTGGGGCCCGGCGCCTCTGCAGCAAACAACTGCATGCCTCCTATCCCCAAAAGGGGGAGGATCGCAACCGCCAATACAATAATACCCATACCACCGATCCAGTGGGTAAGGCTCCTCCAGAAAATGATGCCCCGGGGCAGGCGTTCAATATCATTTAAGATCGACGCCCCCGTAGTGGTATATCCGGATATAGTTTCAAAAAAGGCGTCCGTGATGCTGGGAATTGCGCCAGACAGGTAATAGGGCAGGATCCCTGAAACCGACATGACAAGCCAGCCCAGGGTAACAATGAGATATCCTTCCTTACGTTTTACTTCTTTGTCGTGCCCTCTGGTGAAAAACATCGCCAGGATCCCGATCAGCAAGGTCAGTATTGCCGATAACGTAATCTCCTGGGTGACCCCGTCATGGTATAATCCGCTCACCAGCGCTGCCAATAGCATAAAAGCCCCATTGAACAGGAGCAGCAAGCCCATGAGGTGGGTGATGATTCTTAGATTCAAGTGCATCAATAAAACATCTTTTCAATCTTACTGATCGCTTCGGGCAGGCAGCAAACGACCACCCGGTCGCCTTCCAGTATCTGGAAATCCCCCAGAGCTATCAAGCCATCCCCTCCGCGAATTATCCCGCCGATGGTAGCACTGCCCGGGAAGTTCAGTTGTTTGATCATCTTACCATTTACCTGGGAGGTAGGCCGCACTTCAAACTCCAGGATTTCTGCATTCAGGTTGTTCAGTCGCGTCAGGGCCACTACCTCGCCACGTCGCACGTAGCGGAAAATGTTATTGGCCGCCAGCAGTTTTTTGTTGATCAATGTATCTATGCCTATCGACTGCGACAACTGGAAATAGTCCATGTTTTCCACCAGGGCGATGGTTTTCTTGATGTTTTTAGAACGCGCCACCAGACAGGACATGATATTGGTTTCGGAATTACCCGTAACGGCAATAAAGGCATCCATGGATTCCAGGCTTTCTTCTTCCAGTAATTCCACGTTTCGTCCATCACCATTGATCACCAACGCATTGGGTAAGTCCTCAGCCAGGTCAAACGCCTTTTCCTTATTCTGTTCTATGAGTTTTACGTTGAAACGCTTACTGCAAAGGTCACGTGCAGCTTTGAAGCCCACCTTGCTCCCCCCGAGGATCATGACATTCTTGATCTCTTCTTTCTTCTTTCCCGTAAGTTTGTAGAGTTCTTCCACCCCGGTTTTGTCCGTAATGAAATACACCTGGTCCCCTTTGTCAAAACGGGTGTCTCCTCTGGGGATCAGCGTATATTGGGTGCCGCTGCGTTGCAGAACAATAGGCATAAAATGGAGCTCTGAAAAGATTTCAGCAGCCTGTTTTACGGTCTTGCCCACAAAAGGTGCGGAATCCGGAAGAAAAACACCCACCATGATCAAAGCGCCATTTTCAAACTCATAAGTGTCATTAAACGCCGCCTGGTTAAGCAGTAACTGGATTTCAGAAGCCGCCAGTTCTTCAGGTGATATTAACTCGTCAATTCCCAATTCGGGGAACTTGATAAGCTCTCTGTTATCAATAAACTCGGTATTGGAGATACGGGCAATGGTACGCTGGCTTCCCAGTTGTTTGGCCAGCATACAAAGTGTAATGTTTGTCGTCTGGGAGGAGGTTACTCCAATAACCAGGTCCGAAGTCTCCACCCGGGCCTCTTTCAGGACAGATACGGAGGTGGCATCTCCCTTAAGCACCCGGATATCCAGGTGGCTATCTGCATAGATCAGACTTTCCTTATCCGTATCGATCAGGGTAATGTCTTGCGACTCGTATGATAAGAGTTTTGCCAAATGAAAGCCTACCTCACCTGCCCCGGCAATAATGATCTTCATCTAATAAATTCCTTGTTGTATGGTCCCCTAACTGCAATTTCGGATTGGATAAAGCCAGTGGGGGAAAAGCTTTTACAGCTCATCATATGAAAGTTATACCCGGCAAAATTACACAAATTTCTTTTCACCGTGGAGGGCATTGTCGAATATCACGGTTGGGTGATTATTTATCATATCCGGGACAGGGTTGTTGACAATTACATTCCTATCTTTGCGCGAAATATTTGAGATGGCAGAAAAGGTTAGGCCGTACAAGGATTCTAAAGAAGGGAAGAAAAAGCAGGTTACCCGGATGTTCGACAACATTTCCGGCGACTATGACCGCCTTAACCGCGTGATTTCCTTTGGTACAGACATCCGGTGGAGGAAGCGGGTTGTAGCCATCCTCGCCGCCCGGAAACCCAAGCGTATCCTGGATATTGCTACCGGGACGGGCGATCTCGCCATTGCGCTCAAAAAGACCGGGGCTGATCACATCGTGGGGCTGGATATCTCTCCCGGAATGCTCGAAATAGGAAAACAAAAGGTAAAAGCACGAAAACTCGACCAAACCATAGATATGGTAATCGGTGACAGTGAACAGCTGCAATTTGACGATGCCTCCTTTGACGCGGCAACAGTAGCCTTTGGGGTCCGGAATTTTGAGAATTTACAAACCGGACTCAAGGAGATCTATCGCGTATTGAGACCAGGGGGTACCTTTGTGGTCCTGGAAACCTCTGTCCCCACCCGATTCCCTTTTAAACAGGGGTACCAGTTGTATACCCGTTACCTGCTTCCGGCAATTGGGAAAGTATTCTCCAGGGACAGATCCGCCTATCGCTATCTATCAGAATCAGCAGCGGCCTTTCCCTATGGAGAAGCCTTCAACAATATTTTAAAGGAAATAGGGTTTATAGGTATTGAATGCAGGCCTCAGACCTTTGGGGTGGCGTCAATTTATATCGCTACCAAGTAGCAGGCAACGATAAAGTAATAAAAGCGGCTGAATTGGGAAGCTAATCGTAACAACCGGATGAAATCACCATATTGTCTCCTTGCTGTTTTCTTGTTCACCTGTTCAGTGGGATGGACACAGTTCAATGAAAAGCCCATCCTGAATCTACAAAGTGAAGATCAGGCCTTTCTCAACTGGGGGTACTATCTGGGGTTTAACCAGTACGATTTCAAATTTGACTACAAGAACGACATTGGGGATATTCTCGTCGACAAATCCCTGGGCTTTAACGTGGGGCTTATCGGGGAAATGCGGATTAATAATTTTCTGGACCTGCGTTTTGAACCCGGTTTGTTTTACACGCAGCGCACCCTCGGCTTTCCCGGATTTACAGATCCGGTAGCTGCCCTACGGGAAGTAAAATCCACCTATATCAATTTTCCCTTATTACTCAAGGTCAGCACCAAAAGACTGGGTAACTGGAAGCCCTTTATCATTGGCGGTGTGGGGACCCAACTCAACCTGGGGAGTAACGAAGATAGCCTGGATGACAACAGCAGCGGCACTTTCAGGATGAAAAAGAGCGTCTTTCACTATGAACTGGGTTTTGGTATTGACTTTTATACCGAATACTTCAAATTCGCCCCTTCCATACGGGGCGTGTTCGCCCTGAGTGACGAACTCGTACCGGATAATGACCCCAGCAGCCCCTGGACAAGCAATCTGAACAGCCTGAAAACAAGGGGGATATTTATCAATTTCACCTTTGAATAGCCCTCAGGGCTTCCTGATCTCATTGAGAAGTATGGCCGTTGCCATGGCCACATTAAGGCTTTCCGCCGAAGGGGTTCCGAATTGTGGAATTGTTATTTTTTTCTGGATACTACGACCTAACTCTTCTGAAATTCCATGGGCCTCATTACCCATCACCAGGATCCCGGATTGCGGGAGTTTAG
>NZ_CEYNTP010000135.1:0-4630 GCF_982873095.1 Lentiprolixibacter sp.
GGCGTGCATCCACAGGTCAATGCCATAGCGTATTCCAAAATCAAGGAATTGAGGGCTGCGCTGCTCACCTCCAAAGGTGGGCCTAATGCAGTGGAAATGGTGAGGCGTATCGACCGTTTTATGGAAGAGCCGGAAGAGTTTGAAGTTATTCCTGTACCTAAAATCCCAGATGGATCACCCATTGGTATGGATTGTTTCACCCCTTATTAATTCATGAGGTAGTATTATGGAGATTAACCTGATTAGTGATACGGTTACACGCCCGGGAAAGGGCATGCTGTCTGCCATGATGTCGGCAAAGGTTGGGGACGACGTTTTCAAAGCAGACCCTACTGTAAATGCCCTGGAGGAAGAAGTAGCCCGGATGTTCGGGCGTGAGGCTGCCTTGTTTTTCCCAAGCGGTACCATGACTAACCAAACCGCAATAAAACTGCACACCGGACCTGGAGACCAGTTGATCTGTGACCAGTATGCGCACGTGTATAACTACGAAGGAGGAGGCGTTAGTTTTAACAGCGGGGTGTCTTGTAAACTGGTAAAAGGGGAACGTGGCATGATGAAAGCAGCCCAGGTAGAGGCCGCGATTAATCCTCCTGACTTCTATCACAGTCCCCTGACCCAACTCGTATGCATAGAGAATACCACAAATAAAGGGGGAGGAGCCTGCTGGGATTTTGAAGAATTAAAACGTATCCGCAAGGTTTGTGACACCCACGGACTGGGATATCACCTGGACGGAGCCAGGCTTTGGAATGCCATGGTAGCCACCGGGCAAACCGCAGAGCAGTACGGAGCCTTATTTGATACCATAAGCGTCTGTTTGAGCAAGGGACTGGGCTGTCCCGTGGGTTCATTATTAATAGGGGATGCGGAGCACATTCACAACGCCTTGCGCGTCCGGAAGATCCTCGGTGGTGGGATGAGGCAGGCCGGGTACCTGGCAGCTGCAGGCCTATATGCCCTGGAAAACAATATAGATAGGCTCGCAGACGATCACGCCAAAGCGAAAGACATTGGAGCAACGTTGTCAGGCTTGTCCGTTGTGAAAAAAGTTGAACCTATTGAAACCAACATTATCATTTTCGAAGTAGAAGAAAAGGAAATGACCGGTGAAGACTTTATGAACCGTCTGAAAGAGAATGACATCCATATCATCAGCATGGGGCAGGGCAAATTGAGAATGGTGACCCACCTGGATTACACCGACGGGATGCATGAACTGCTACTAAAAAAACTAAAGGCGTTATAGGATTTCTTTGGGCGGGATTTCCCGCATTCGCTCCAGGAGGTGCTTGATTCCATTTTCCATACCAGCTTCTGAGGAAAAAAGGCTGCTTTTGCCTACGATTTTACCCTTCTTATTACGGAGGTTAAACAGGAATTTGCCGTTGTAATTGGTAGCACGCTCTATCCGAGGTTGCCGATCACTGGCCGGAATTAATTCCTTGAGCGAGGCCCTGGCATCCTCTTCACTGGAAAAGGGGACGCTGTTCAGCAGGGTATTGCCCTGTTTGGTTTTAAGGGAAAACCGATATTTATTTTCTTCTTCCTTCCGTATCTCGTACATCTTTTTGCGCTGTATACTTCTTTCTGGCCTTATTTCAGGAAAGCGTCCATACCCGGGATATTGGGCATACCTTCTTTAGCAACCGCCCCAAGTTCCTGTTCCTGTATGGCACTTGCTTTTTCAATGGCCTTGTTAAGGGTAAGGATGAGGTAATCTTCCAGTTGTTCTTTGTCTTCCAGCAGGCTATCATCTATTTCAACAGCTTTTATCGTCTTGTTTGCTGTCAGGGTGATACTGAGCAGTCCATCTGAAGAAGACTCCTTCAGGCTGATCGTATTCAGCCTTTCCTTGGTTTGCTTTACCTTTTCCTGGGCTTCTTTCAATTTGCCCATCATGCCCATTAAGTCTCCGAACATATGCCTTCTTTTAAAATGTTTGCAACCAAAGTTAATAATTTGCAGGCAACCACGGGCCAGAAACGCCTGCTTCCGCGCGAAAATTTCCGTAAGTCAATTTAGTGTATTTTTGCCCTTCGATCATCAAAAATCAGTTCGTCTGTCATGACTGAAAATGCGCCAAGAGCAAAGAAGAGAAACAAAGAACTTGTTAAGCACGGGGACGTCCGGATCGACCCCTACTATTGGCTGAATAATCGGGAAGATCAGGAGGTTTTGGCCTATCTGGAAGCTGAAAATGCCTATTACCAGGCGCAGACTTCCCATACCAAGGAATTTCAGGAAGAGCTGTTCCAGGAAATGAAGGCGCGCATCAAGGAAGATGACCAGTCGGTTCCTTACCGCCTAAACGGATACTGGTACGCTACGCGCTATGAAACAGGCAAAGAATACCCGATTTACACACGCAGGGAAAAGGTGCTTCAGGCAGAAGAGGAGATCTTATTCAACTGTAACCTGCTGGCCGAGCAGCAGGATTTTTTCAACCTGCGGGGTATTTCAATAAGCCCTGACAACACCCTTGCTGCCTTTGGAGTGGATACGGTATCCAGGAGGCAGTATACGATCCAGATTAAAAACCTGAAAACAGGAGAGGTATATCCCGAAAAAATTGAAAACACCACGGGAAGTTCGGTCTGGGCAGCAGATAACAGGACGCTGTTTTACGTGTGGAAAGACCCGGTAACCCTGCGAGCGGAAAAAGTTTATAAGCATGTGTTGGGAACCGCAGTAGAAGAAGACGAACTGGTCTATCATGAAAAGGATGAGACCTTCAATATCTACGTTTACAAAACTAAATCCAGGGAATATATCGTCATTGGAGCAAACAGCACCCTGACTTCGGAATACCGACTGCTTAGGGCGGATGAGCCCCAGGGCAGTTTTCGGGTATTTTCACCCCGGAAAAGGGGGCTGGAATACGCCATATATCATTTTGGGGAACATTTTTATGTGTTGACCAATAAAGACGGCGCTACGAACTTTAAGCTGATGAAGACCACCCTAAAACAGACGGAAGCCAAGTACTGGGAAGACTTTGTTCCTCATCGTGAAGAGGTATTGCTGGAGGATATTGAAATTTTTAGGGAGTACTACGTATTGTCAGAGCGGGAAAATGGTCTTACCCGTTTGAAGATCATCCATTGGGATACCGGGGAATCCTACGAGATTCCTTTTGATAGTGAAACTTACATTGCCTATCCCTATGTTAACCCTGAGTACGATTCCCATACCTTTCGCTATGTGTATAATTCCATGTCCTCCCCTTACAGGGTGGTGGATTTCGATATGAAAAAACGCAAAAAGGAGGTATTGAAAGAGCAGGAAGTGCTCGGGGGCAAGTTCGATAAAAAGAACTATATCTCTGAACGGATTTGGGCCGAGGCACGGGACGGCACTAAAATCCCCATCTCGCTGGTCTATCACAAGGACACCCCGCCTGATGACAACAGCCCCTTGTTCCAGTATGGTTACGGTTCCTATGGCAGCACGTCGGATCCTTATTTTTCGTCTGTACGCCTGAGTTTACTGGACCGAGGATTTATTTATGCTATTGCGCATGTGCGTGGCGGGGAGTACCTGGGAAGGCCATGGTATGAGAAGGGCAGGCTATATCACAAGAAAAATACCTTCACGGATTTTATAGATTGCTCCCGTCACCTAATTGCTTCCGGCTATACTTCCTCTGAACACTTATATGCCTATGGAGGTTCTGCTGGTGGCCTACTAATGGGGGCCGTAATCAACATGGCTCCGGAGTTGTATAATGGGATCATAGCGGCCGTACCTTTTGTGGATGTGGTCACTACCATGCTGGATGAAAGCATCCCCCTTACCACCGGGGAATACGATGAATGGGGAGATCCCAATGATCTGGGTTATTACGAATATATGAAGTCGTACTCGCCTTATGACAATGTTAAACCTCAGGCCTATCCCCATATGCTGGTCACCACAGGCTTGCATGATTCACAGGTGCAGTACTGGGAACCTGCAAAGTGGGTGGCAAAGCTGCGGGACCTCAAGACCAACGGAAATCATTTGTATCTGGATACCAATATGGACGCTGGTCAGGGCGGGGCTTCGGGTCGATTTGAAGCGCTTAGAGAAACGGCCAAGGAGTTTGCCTTTCTACTTGACCTGGAAGGTAAAATTCCCCAAACAAAAAAAAATACTAATTTTGTCCCCACAACCTGATCTGAAAGGACGCTGGTGGTGCTAACCAATTTTTATGAAAAAAACGATTCAAGCGTACGATAACGTCCTGCAACTCGTAGGAAATACGCCGCTAATCCGATTGAATAAAACGGTTTCCAAATTCTCCGGAAACTACTACGCCAAAGCTGAAGGATTCAACCCAGGACATTCTGCCAAAGACCGCATAGCAGTCTACATCGTGGAAGAAGCTGAGCGCAGGGGCATACTGAAAAAAGGAAGTACCATTATTGAAACTACTTCCGGTAACACAGGCTTCAGCCTGGCAATGGTAAGCATGATCAAAGGTTACGATTGTATACTGGCGGTTAGTTCAAAGTCATCTAAGGACAAAATTGATATGCTGCGTTCCATGGGGGCAAAAGTGTATGTTTGTCCAGCCCATGTGAGTGCGGACGATCCCAGGTCCTACTATGAGGTAGCCAAGCAGCTGCACCGTGAAACAGAGGGCTCT
>NZ_CEYNTP010000135.1:4640-7592 GCF_982873095.1 Lentiprolixibacter sp.
CAATCAGTATTTTAACGAACTCAATATTGAGGCCCATTATCGCACCACCGGACCAGAGATCTGGGAGCAAACCAATGGGCTCATTACCCATCTGGTAGCCTGCAGCGGAACAGGAGGTACGATTTCCGGTACGGCCCGCTATTTGAAGGAACAAAACCCTGACATACAGGTTATCGGGGTAGATGCCTATGGTTCGGTACTTCAAAAGTACCATGAAACCAGGGAATTTGACCATAACGAGATCTATCCCTACCGAATTGAAGGGCTGGGAAAAAATCTTATTCCTACCGCTACTGACTTTGATATTATCGATTCATTTATCAAAGTAACGGATGAAGATAGTGCACACACGGCTAGGGAAATTTCAAGCAAGGAGGGCATGTTTGTGGGGTATACCAGTGGAGCGGTCATGCAGGCTGTGAAACAATTGAACAAACTGGGTACCTTCGACAAGGACAGTAATGTTGTCCTTATCTTCCCGGATCACGGTTCCAGGTACATGAGTAAAATCTACAGCGATCAGTGGATGGAAGACCAGGGATTCTTTGATAAAAAGAAAGTAGCCCAGGAGAACCAGGTTGAGGTAATCCGCTAATTATTAGAATTTTACCTTTTTTTCTCTTCAATTCTCGTTCTTTTAACGCTTCAACCTCAGGGGTGAAATATAATTATGAATCCTCTCCAAAAATGCATATTTTTGCCTCCACCAAACTAGGCTGAATGAGAGATTTATTTGATAGAATTATCGAAAATAAAGGTCCCTTGGGCCGATGGGCTTCCCAGGCCGAGGGCTATTTTGTATTTCCTAAACTCGAAGGTCCTATAAGCAACCGCATGAAGTTTCAGGGAAAGGAAGTGATCACCTGGAGCATCAATGACTATCTGGGCCTGGCCAACCTACCCGAGATCAAGAAGGTAGATGGTGAAGCGGCTCTTGAATTTGGCGCGGCCTATCCCATGGGAGCACGAATGATGAGTGGACACACGGATTACCACGAAAAGCTGGAAAAAGAACTGGCCCAGTTTGTTAATAAAGAAGCTGCCTACCTGTTGAATTTTGGGTATCAGGGGATAATGTCGGCAGTGGATGCCCTGGTTTCCAAGGATGATATCATTGTATACGATGTGGATTCCCACGCCTGTATCATAGACGGGGTGCGACTGCACATGGGCAAGCGCTTTACGTTTAAGCACAATGACATAGACAGCCTGAGGAAAAATCTCGAAAGGGCTACCAAAATGGCAGAACAGACCGGTGGAGGAATTCTGGTTATTTCGGAAGGTGTATTCGGGATGCGGGGTGAACAAGGCAAACTCAAGGAGATTGCCGCCTTGAAAAAAGAATTTAACTTCCGCCTTTTAGTTGATGACGCGCATGGGTTTGGGACCCTTGGCAAAACCGGTGCCGGGGCAGGCGAGGAGCAGGGAGTACAGGACGATATCGATGTCTATTTTGCCACCTTTGCCAAATCCATGGCCGGGATCGGGGCTTTCCTGGCTGCCGATAAGGAGATCATAGACTACCTGAAATACAACCTCAGATCTCAGATGTTTGCCAAATCCCTGCCGATGGTCTACGTCAAGGGAGCCCTGAAAAGGCTGGAAATGCTAAAGACAAAACCTGAGCTGAAAGACAAATTGTGGGAAAATGTCAACGCCCTGCAAAATGGTCTTAAAGAGCGCGGATTTGATATCGGGAATACCTCGAGTTGTGTTACCCCCGTATATCTGAATGGAAGCATCCCGGAAGCGATGGCCCTGGTAAAAGATCTCAGGGAAAACTTTGGCATCTTCTGTTCTATCGTGGTTTATCCTGTGATCCCCAAAGGACTTATACTGCTAAGGATGATCCCTACTGCAACCCATACCATGGAGGATATTGCAGAAACCCTTGAGGCGTTTTCATCTATAAGAGAAAGGCTGGAAAAAGGCGTATACAAAAGACTTTCCGCTGCGGTAGCTGCCGCCATGGGGGAATAATAGTCCGTTGTACTCCTAGAGGTTTTTTCGATAGGTTCGCCGCCTTTTGTAGACTACAGGATCAAAATTCTTCCATAACTGTCTGACGGCTACATTATCCTCTAATTCCGGAGTACGGAAGCAGTCCTGAATATTCCTTTTCTGAAAGGTATCGTAGAATTCATTGAAAATAATAGCGGTTACCCCTTTTTGCTGGTAATCGGGGTGGATTCCAATGAGGTAAAAAATAGCATCCCGATTTTTCTTTTTAGCCCATAAAAGGTGCAGGAAGCCGAAGGGGAATAGTTTTCCCTTTGCTTTTTGCAAGGCCCTGGAAAAGGAAGGCATAACAATAGCGAAGGCCACCAGTTCGTCATTTTTGTCCACCACGAACTTTACGTATTCCGGGTTGATGAAGCTCAGATATTTCTTCTTAAAGTACTCTTTCTGCAGGTCAGTTACCGGCACGAATGAAGAAAGTACTGCATAGGTGTCATTGAAGAGGGTAAACATCTTATCTACCCAGGGCATGATATCCTCCGTCCTGGTAAAATTCATTTCCCGAAGCCCGTACCGCTTTTTAACCAGGATATTGGCCTTCCGGAAGAATTTAGGATCGGCATTAGCATAGGGAAACTTGCTTTCCCGGTATTGTTTTTCCTTGACAAACCCCAGGCGTTCATAATGCTCCTGATAGTAGGGGTGGTTATACCAGGTAACCATGGTGCCAATATGATCAAAGCCTTCGATCAAGACCCCTACTTTGTCCAGGTTGGAAAAGCCAACTGGCCCTTCCATGTATTCCATTTGGTGTTCCTTTCCGAGCTCTTCCACTTTATTCAGCAGCGCTTCAGACACCTCGTGGTCGTTTTCAAAATCAAACCAGCCAAAACGCATTTTCCGGATCTTTTGCTGGTTGACTTCTATCCAATTGATCATGGCGGCTACCCGTCCAACGACTTTACCGTCCTTGTAGGCAAGGAAGAACCAGGC
>NZ_CEYNTP010000136.1:0-7584 GCF_982873095.1 Lentiprolixibacter sp.
CTGAAAAGGTGATTTTCGATAAGATCTCCACAGGTGCCCTGAGCGACCTGGAAAAGGTTACCAAACAGGCACGTGCTATGGTTACTATTTACGGTATGAACGATGAAATCGGGAATCTTACCTATTACGATTCTTCAGGCCAGAGTGAATACGGTTTTACCAAACCCTACAGTGAACAAACAGCACTGATTATCGATGAGGAAATTTCCAAAATTGTCGAAGAACAATACCAACGTGCTATTGCAGTCTTAGAAGAGCACAAGGACAAACTCACGGCGTTGGCAGAGCGATTATTGGAAAAAGAGGTTATCTTTAAGGAAGATTTGGAAAAAATCTTTGGCAGAAGGCCATTTGAAAAGCATTTTGACCAAAAGGGGCAGGAAATCCCAACAGAAACCCTTACCCCTGAAGAGTCTGCCGAAGAAAATAAATAACTCCCAGCTGCGTTTTTTATTGTAGGAAGGACGCTATGCGAAGCTAAATACCGCGAATGGGCCTTTTGGATAAATTATTTGGAGGAGGCAAAAAAAAGGTTTCCAAGGAAACCGCAGAAACCCGTGGGGTGCATATGCCAGACCTTCAGCTTCCCGTAGACGAGAAATTTACCATCCACTTCAAGAAAAACGGGGGTAAGTTTTTGTATTGCGATTCATTTGAGGAAGTTTCCCAGGCCCTGAAGAATATCCAGGATGAAAACGGGTGGCAAGACCATCCTTTCTTTACCCTCAATCCCCGGCTGGAAGAACGATTTGCCAAAGAGCCCCTGAAGTTCACCAAGAACGCCAGGGAAAGTGAGGTCTTCTTTACCACCTGTGAACATCTGGTGGCGCAAAATGGTTCCATTTTGGTTTCATCCAACCAGTTGAAGGAAAAAAAGATCAATGAGGTTCCGGAAAATGTGATTGTCTTTGCTACTACCAGCCAATTGGTAGAATCCATTGGCGAAGGCTTAAAATCCATTAAACGCAAATACAAAGGTGGCATTCCCGGAAACATTACTACCATTAAGCATTTCCAGGCAACAGAAGAAAACGAAGATGATTTCCTAACTTACGGGAGCAGTTCCAAGCACTTGTACCTACTACTGCTGGAAGACCTTTAAGATGAAAGAACTATTAAGGAGACTCATTACCGGGGCATTGTATGTCATCCTGCTGCTTTCTGCAATATTTCTGAGTTCAGACGCCTTTGATTTCCTTTTTATGGTCTTCGGACTGGCCTGCCTGTATGAATACAAACGACTGGTTCACCTTAGAGGCTATTATGTCTTTATTGCCTATCTGGGCCTGTGGTGGGCGTATATTTACCTCATTCAGGATAAAGTCCTTATCAATATCCTGATGATGCTCACCTTAACGGTAAATGTTGCGTTGTTGTTCTACCTGTTTTCCAAAACGCGTAAACTCCACTTTACCCATCAGAAATTCCTTACCGGCCTCTTTTATATCGGGGGAGGCTGTATTTTTCTCACCATGATCCCCTACAAGGACAATGCCTTTGCAAAGTACCTGATCATGGGGATCTTTATACTGATCTGGGTAAATGATTCCTTCGCCTACCTGGTCGGAAAATCTATAGGGAGAACCAAACTATGTCCTTCCATTTCACCCAAAAAAACCGTTGAAGGTTCCCTTGGGGGCCTGGTTTTTACCTTGTTGGCATCTTATTTTCTTGCCCGTTTTGAACCTATTTTAACTTCCACACAATGGATTACCCTGGCCGCGGTAATAGTACTCACAGGCAGTCTCGGAGATCTGCTGGAATCCAAACTCAAGCGCCATGCTGGGGTCAAAGACAGCGGAGCCATTCTTCCAGGTCACGGGGGCATGCTAGACCGCTTAGATAGTCTTATATTTGCAGCACCATTTGCCTATTTAACACTCAACTTATTTTCCTATGTTTCATAAGGAAGGCCAACGGATCATCTTAACTACCTTCTTCATCACGGCGGCAATAGTACTTATTGCCCATTTTTATGTTAGCCTGCCCTGGCTTAAATACGTGCTCCAGGGAGGGGCCCTGGTCATACTGATCCTGGTACTGCAATTTTTCAGGAACCCGAAGCGGGTGGCAATAAAAAACTTTGACGAAATCCTGGCACCAGTAGATGGGAAAGTTGTTATTATAGAGGAAGTTGAGGAAAAGGAGTATTTTAAGGACAAAAGGCTACAGGTTTCAATATTTATGTCCCCTATCAACGTGCACGTAACACGATATGCAGCCAGTGGGGTCATAAAATATTCAAAATACCATCCCGGGAAATATCTTGTGGCCTGGCACCCGAAATCAAGCGAAAAGAACGAACGTACCACCGTAGTCATCAACACCCCTAAGTTTGGGGATATTCTGTACCGACAAATTGCTGGTGCCGTAGCAAGGAGGATCGTAAACTATGCAGAAGTGGGTGACCATGTTCAGCAGGGCGAGGACGCCGGGTTTATCAAATTTGGCTCCCGGGTGGACGTTTTATTACCGCTGGACAGCGTGATTACCGTCAAAATGAATCAAAAGGTAGTTGGGGCGAAGACCTGTATTGCCACCCTTAGAGAAGATAATGAGTGAGGACCGCTTACAAAAGGAATTCCAGGAAGCCGTAGCCTATATTAATGGGTATACGGACCCCTTGCCTGCCGATTTCCTGTTGAAGTTATACGCCTACTATAAGATCGCCAATAAAAACTACGACAACCCCGGGAGCAAAACACCCCTGATCAATGCATTTAAGGCAAATGCCCTGATACAAGCGAAGAATATCAGCAGGAAGGAAGCCATGCAAAATTATATCGCCCTGGTAGAAGACCTGAAACAAAAAAAGTAAGCGCTATTCATAAAGGTTTTGCAGGTCGGCATGGCAGAGTTCCAGCATGAAATCCCCTAACTTCCGGGTAACAGACTCAAAATAACGGACCCCCTTTTCTACAGAAGCCCGCTCCGGATTACCTACCCCGGTATCTTCGCTAATTTCAGACCATTTTCTTTCTGCCCAGGCCCAGCCTTCGCGAAATCCGGCTATCTTATGCTGCCTGGCCCCACCCTTACCCCAGTTTTCACGAGGCAATACCAAATCTGGCTGCAAGTGTAGCATCAAACTGGTTTCCAACTCATCAGCGTGATCTCCTGAAGCCTCAAAAAACGTTTCCCGGTCCATAGCCTGGAACCAATTGGAAAAGCAGATCAACATTTCAGGAAATTTCAGTCCCAGTTCCCTGACCAGGGGCTTAAAATTATTCCCCCCATGACTATTGAAAATCAAAAGCTTTTTGATCCCCTGTCTGTAAAGGGTTTGGATGATATCGGAAAGGATGGCCAGCTGCGTGGAAGGATTGAGGTTGATATCCAGATAAATATCAGACTGTCCTGTATTCACACCAAAAGGGATCCCCGGTAAAACTACAACTTTACCCCCGGCCTCCCAGGCCAGCCTCGCCGCTTCTGCGGCCAGAGCCTCCCCTTCATAGTTATCCGTGCCATAAGGCAGGTGATAGTTGTGGGCCTCTGTAGCCCCCCAGGGTAATACCGCCAGGTCAAACCGGAATTCCTTTAGGGTATTCCAATTGTTTTCAGCGAGGATATAGGGGCGTATATTATTCGACATAATGGAGAATTAGAAGGCTGAGTTAAGTATAAAAGGTTTCTCTACATAAGTAAAATAAAAAGCTCCCGCAAGGGTGATCGCGAAATAGACAGCTACGATCAGACTGCCGACGGACAAAAAAGCGTTAATACCAAACCAATCCCCACTGCTCCAAATCAACCACAAGCCGGCTACACCGCGAAACAGTTCTATCCAGAAAGCACTCTGTTTACGATCCATCAAGGTGGTATATCCATAGATACCAATAAACACGTATGCACCAAATAAAAGCAAACCATCAAACCCGATATTGGTATAGTTGTAAAACATAAAGAGCAACAACAGGAGGGTAAAGAGCATTTGGAAAATAGCATACGCCTTGAGCCCCGTACTTGCCGGAGTCCTGTACCGCTCAAAATGATAGACATCTTCAATGACTTCCCGGGGGTATTTCTCGGCAACGTCCAGAGGGCGCCATCCGGTAGGCATGAACCAAATACGGAGTTTGTCCCAGTAATTTCTCGTCCTCCAGGCATCCAGAAAAAGCCTCCAAACATGCTGAAAATTGATGATTATCGGATTCCAGGTATGTGCAGGTTTAAGTACCCCATACTGTGGGGGCACCTCCTCTAACTCTTCCTGGAAGGTACCAAACATACGGTCCCAGATACAGAGGATTTGCCCGAGGTTTTTATCAATATACTCCGGGTTTATAGCGTGGTGGACCCGGTGCTGTGACGGAGTCACAATAACGTATTCCAGCACCCCCAATTTCCCGATATGCTGCGTATGGTACCAGAACTGCCCAAACAGGTGAATAGGCGCCAGGATCGCGATGACCTGGTGTGGCACCCCAAGCAGCGCAGCAGGCAAGAGCATCAGCGGGAAATAACCGATAAGGTTCGAAATAGACTGTCTCAGCGCACAGGCCAAATTAAATTCCTCACTGCTGTGATGGATCACATGTTGATTCCAGAAGATATTGATATGATGACTGAGGCGATGGTTCCAATAGCCAGCAAAATCCATGGCCAGAAATGCCACTAACCACACCATCCAGCTCGCCTCAATCTGGATAAGTGCCAGATGTTCCACGAGATAGGGGTAACTCACGATGATGATTCCCAGTCCCAGGGAATCCTTAACTATATTGGTAAGTCCGGAACTCAGGCTGCTCACCGTATCCATCACCTTATACTTTTGCCTTTTTACAAAGTAGCCGTAAAGGATTTCTATTACGAGTAAAATCACAAAAAAGGGTATGGCATACAAAAGGGCAGTTGCGTAAGCTTCCATAATGCGTTTAATCAGAAACCGGATGGTTCAGTGGTCTGGGTTTAGTATGTTGGAAATAAATGCTTTTCAAGACCGTCTTAGTTAAAGGGACCTACCATGATGTGGGCGCGATGTGTTCCCGGGTCCATCAACCAGGGCATCCCCGGTGCATGGGGTTTGTCTGGCAGTCCCGTAGATTCGGTTGTGGCGAATGGGGTGTAAATTACATATCGGAATTTGCCTTCCTTGAGTTCCCCGGTCTCAGGATTGTAGTTCTCCTGTTTACCATAAAAGACGTACAGCATACTGGGCTCTCTGGGCATATACAAGGTTCCTGCCGCGATCTCTTTTCCCCGGATCTCCCGCTTTTCGTTAAAATCCTTACCCGCTGCGGTCAGTTCCCGGCCTCGGGCCATAAAGGGCTCCAGTTTTTTTGAATAACAGCTCACGCTTATACCTTCCTTATTGGGGTCATCACCAATACATACCAGGTTGTTGTTTCCTTCCCTCAGCACCACCAGTTCCCCTGCTTCATTGTAACCGTAAACCATGGCACCATCTTTGTCTTTTTCGGGGGCAGGTAACACTGCAGTTTTGATCTGCACCTCCTTGGGGAGTAGCTGGGCATTGAGATTGTTGGCGAACAAAACCGCCAATACTACTAAAAGCGACACGTATGTTTTCATGACAATCGGGTTTGTTTAAAGATAAGGATAGGCAAACACTTTCTCAAATCCTTTCCCAGTCGCACGAGGGAGAATGTCTTCTAATTGCAATCCAGGGCATACACATCTTCCGGATCCTTGGTCCACTGGGAAGGAATATTGGCCAGTTGTTCCTGGTTCACGATAATGCACTCCAACGGATTATTTTCAATTGAAAAGGTATTCAGCTGTGTAGTGTTGGGAATGTTAGAAATATTGATGGAAACCAGTTGATTGCTGGCCAGGCTGAGTTGCTGCAGCGCCTGGTTGTCTGCTATATTCAAAGTAGTCAACACATTGTTTTCTGCCTGGATTTTTTCCAGTGAAGTGAGCCTGTTTACGCTCAGGGTAGTTAATGCATTATCTTCGACAAAAACAAATTTCAGATTTGTATTCCGGGTAAGGTCTAATGCCGAGAGGTTATTCCGGCTCACCCACAGCCCCACAAGGGCAGTAAAATCTTCTATGCCGGAGAGGTTTTCTATTCCCTTGTCTTCAATGACCAGGTCCTCAAGATTGGATATGGAACTGGTATTGACAAACCCATCGATTTCATCATCGAGGTCCAAATCGATAAGGGCCTGCTCAAAGTTGGCATCAGGGATTGGGGTACGTGCCACTTCGGGGGTATTCTCCGGTCCTAATTCATTCTGATTATTATCTGCATCTGTAGAACAGGACGTCCCAACCAGTACTGACGCAAAAAGTAAGATCACTTGTCTTTTCATAGCGATTGCAATTTTTAAATAAGTGGCTGGTTAGGAAAGGGTTGCTGTTGGATGGCAAATATAAACCATTTTACCTATTCCAGGCTCGACAAGCTTTTTTCCAGGGTCTGGATCTTTGCTTTTGCGTCTGCCGCTTTCTTTCTTTCCAGGGCAACAACCTGTTCCGGGGCGTTATTTACAAAGCGATCATTGGCCAGTTTCTTCTCCACAGAGGCCAGGAAGCCGCGGGTATAGTCCAGTTCTTCCTGTATTTTCTGGATTTCGGAAGCCAGGTCCACATGACCGGTAATAGGAATGAAATATTCATTGCTCTTGACCCGGAATGAAAGTGCCCCATCTACCTTTTCACTTACAATACGTATCTCGGGAACATTAGTAAGCTTTGAGATGACCGGATCCCAGGTGTGGCCCGCTTTCTCGGCATCCTGGAAATAGAGTTCCAGCGGTTCTTTAATCGGGATGTTCTTTTCTTTGCGTATCGTCCGTACCCCTGAAATTACCTCCCTGGCAATACGGAAACTGTCTATAAGCTGCTGGTCAACAGTACCCGGAGAAGGCCAATTCGAAATGATCAGGGCTTCTTCCGGATTGCGATCATCCATGTATTGCCAGATGGCCTCACTAAGAAAAGGCATAAAAGGGTGCAGTACCTTCAGGTTTTGCTCAAAGAGGCTTCTTACCTCCGCAAGGGTAGTTGAATCGATGGGATGTTGATAGGGGGGTTTTACTATTTCCAGCAACCAGGAACAGAAATCATCCCATATGAGCTTGTAAATGGCCATGAGGGCATCAGATATACGGTACTTGGAAAATTGGTCCTCAATCAGCTCCAGGGCAGCGTTAAAGCGGGATTTGTACCACGCAATACCAATGGCCGCAGCTTCCGGCTGTTCTATATCTGCAGCTTCCCATCCCTTGACCAGGCGAAAGGCATTCCAGATTTTATTGGCAAAGTTCTTTCCCTGCTGGCAGAGCGATTCGTCAAAAAGTAAATCGTTCCCGGCAGCAGAACTCAACATAAGCCCTACCCTAACCCCATCGGCACCATAGTTATTGATCAACTCCAGCGCATCAGGGGAATTCCCCAGGGATTTGGACATTTTCCTGCGCTGCTTGTCGCGCACCAGGCCAGTAAAATAAACATTCTCGAAGGGCCTTTCCCCCCGGAATTCGTACCCGGCTATGATCATTCTGGAAACCCAGAAGAATATGATATCCGGTGCAGTGACCAGGTCGCTGGTAGGATAGTAATACTCGATTTCTTTATTCTCCGGGTCTAATATCCCTCCGAATACGCTTATCG
>NZ_CEYNTP010000137.1:0-7562 GCF_982873095.1 Lentiprolixibacter sp.
AGAGTTCCTGGCTTCCCAACCACCGGTACCAGCGATTTTTTTTGGTTTGGGTCCTGGTATTGGCCGTTTTTATGAGCAGGTCATTGCGATACTCTGCAGTTAAATGGTGGGCTAATGCCCTGCCAAATCCCTCCACCTGGTTGTACCCGCGTTTTTGCTTTTTTTTCCTGTGCAAGGGTACGGGGATGACCATATCAATTTCCCCATGGGAAAGGCTCTTTTTCAGTAGGGGGCCCATCCAGTTCCCCAGGTAATCCCCTATTTGTTTTTGACCTTTGTATTTCAGGGCGTGGATCAGGTTTTGGACAATGCTTTTTTCCTGGTAAAAAAGCAAGGCAGCCCCCTTTTGGATTGCCGTTCTTCCATAAAAGATCCGATCAACAGCATTTTCAGTATGAAAATCGAATTCGGTAAGGGGCAAATGGTTTCGACAAACGGTACACAACAACTGTTCTCCTCGATATAATCGAACATTACATCCAAAACACAATCTGGGTATCAGCAGGTTGTTGATATCATTTGCTATATTTGATAGCTTGGAGAAGATCAAATTTTTCAGGGATTTTCGCGTTATAACTTAGCCTGCTTCATGGACCATCAAGACAACAAATTCAACTACAAGATCATCCTTGCAGCCCTGGTGGCTGTCATCCTGGGCATCTTGATTGCGTTCTACTACAGTTATGCCCAGTCTAGCGCGAGAATTGGCTATCTCGAAGAAGAGAAATCCCTCCTGGTGAAAGACCTGACGCTCATGAAAACTGAGGTGGACCGCCTCTCTGCCCTGAACGAGGTAAATGAGATCGAACTCCAGGATAGCCGTTACCGAGTACAGCAACTTATCGATTCCGTAGGCCGTCTTAATTTTACAGTTAACAGGCTCCAGAAATATCGGAAAGAACTCCGCATTTTGGAAGCAAAATACGATTCCATCAAACTAAAGAACAATTTTTTCCGCTATAACAACTTGCAACTGACCCAGAAGTATGATGATGCCCGTAAGATGATCGAGGAACTGCGAGGTGAAAGTATGTCCCTGGCAGAAGCTGAGGCCTTGCTTAGAAAGAAGAACCAGGAACTGAGCAATGAGTTAAAAATTAAAAGTTACCTCAAGTTGGAGCATTCAGAGGGCAGTGGTTTCCGCATTCGAGGAGATCGTACCATCAGAACCAACAAAGCCTCTACTATTGAAAAACTTCGTGGCTGTGTTACGATACAGTCTGATCTGGGCGCACGGACCCAGGACAAAGTGATTTATTATCAATTCCTGGATCCCGATATGCAGATAATTACAGACAACGCCAATACCATATCTGTTGGGGGCAATACCTACAGCAAGCGAGTGGAACTCATCTACCTGGGCGAGGAAATGAGCTTGTGTGACTATATTACCATCCCGGAAGGCTCTCTTAAACCCGGCACCTACACCCTTAATGTTTTCGAGGATCAGAAATTGTTGTCTTCCGTCGAATTTCAATTGAAATAAAGTATTTTCTTTTTACCTAATATTCTATTTTTGCCCAATGGCAAATCAAGAAGAGGTATTTAAAAAAGTTATCTCCCACGCTAAGGAGTATGGCTTTGTGGTCCAATCCAGTGAGATCTACGACGGACTCAGTGCAGTTTATGACTACGCTCAGAACGGTGCTGAGCTCAAAAAAAATATTCGGGATTACTGGTGGAAAGCCATGGTACAGCTAAACCAGAATATCGTTGGCATAGACGCTGCAATATTTATGCACCCAACAACCTGGAAAGCCTCAGGCCACGTGGATGCTTTTAACGACCCCCTCATTGATAATAAAGATTCCAAAAAAAGGTACCGGGCAGATGTTTTGGTAGAAGATTATGTTGCCAAGATCGAAGGGAAGATCGAGAAAGAGGTGAAGAAGGCCGCCAAGCGTTTCGGCGATGCCTTTGACCAGGAGCAATTCATGTCGACCAACAAACGGGTACTGGACTACAAGGAAAAGGCCGATGCTATTTTAAAAAGGTTGGCCCGCTCTTTGGAAAAGGAAGACCTTGCCGATGTTAAACTGCTGATCGAAGAATTAGGTATCGTATGTCCGCTTTCTGGCTCCAGGAACTGGACTGATGTAAAACAGTTTAACCTGATGTTTGGGACCAAACTTGGGGCCTCTGCAGAAAGTGCCACTGAACTTTATCTGCGCCCGGAAACAGCGCAGGGCATCTTTGTGAATTTCCTCAACGTTCAGAAATCTGGACGCATGAAGATTCCCTTTGGTATCGCCCAGGTGGGTAAAGCTTTTAGAAACGAAATCGTGGCGCGTCAGTTCATTTTCCGTATGCGTGAATTTGAACAAATGGAGATGCAGTTTTTCATTGCCCCGGGCACGCAGAAGGAGTGGTATGAGAAGTGGAAGGACATGCGGATGAAGTGGCACCTTTCGCTTGGGATGGGAGAAGAGAACTATCGTTTTCATGACCATGAAAAACTCGCCCATTACGCAGATGCGGCCGCAGATATTGAATTCCGTTTCCCGTTTGGTTTCAAAGAGCTGGAAGGGATACATTCCCGAACAGATTTTGACCTGGCTAACCATGAGAAATATTCGGGTAAAAAATTACAGTATTTTGACCCCGAACGCAACGAGAGTTACGTGCCTTATGTTGTAGAAACTTCTATCGGCCTTGACCGGATGTTCCTCTCCGTGCTTTCCCATGCCTATCAGGAAGAAACCCTGGAAAACAATACCAGCAGGGTAGTCCTGAAAATACCGGCGGTCCTGGCGCCGGTAAAAGCCGCCGTACTCCCTTTGGTAAAAAAGGATGGTTTACCGGAAATTGCGCAAAACATCGTGGAAGACCTACGTTGGGAATTCAATATTGCCTATGACGAAAAAGACGCTGTTGGCAGGCGCTACCGCAGGCAGGACGCTGTGGGTACTCCGTTGTGTATAACAGTTGACCACCAATCCCTGGAAGACAATACGGTTACCATCCGCTACCGGGATAGCATGGAACAAAAACGCGTAAGGATCCCTGAACTCAGTGAGATTGTCCGCTCAGAGGTGGACATGAAGCACTGGCTTCACAAGATGGAGGCCATTTAAAGACTATAGGAGAGGACAATATTGGCGTAGTAGTTCCTGTCGTTACCCGGGTAGAAGTAGCGCGGTTCATTCCCTCCAAATCCAATTGCATTTATCAAAACAGACTGGGCATACCGCTTGTCAAATACATTATTTACCCCAAAGCTCAGGTTAAGACTAAGTTGGGTTCCCAGTTCTTTTCGCATACCCAGGCGGGTATTGTAAACCCCGAACGCATCGCTGTAGAGAGAAGCATCATCCCGTAATGGGATTTCGCCAACATATTGGACGGTATTGTTCCAGTAAAATCCATTCTCATGGTTAAAACGAAGACCAAAATTTGCCCGGTGCCTTGGGACCCCGGTAAGCGGATTTCCAGAATAATCTTCACCGGCATCGACGAATTCCACAAAGCTGTGGTCACTCAGGCTATAACTCAGGAAAGGGATCAGCCTAAAATGAGGTGATAGGCGAAAAAGCACATTCATGTCCAGTTCCAGGCCCTGATGTTGGGTCTTCCCAGCATTTCTACCGATAAATTGGTCTTCACCAACCCTTTCGGCGATCAGAAGGTTATTGATGTCCATCCGATAGAGTGCGGCAGTCATCCAGAAGCTGCCATTTCTGCTGGATATTCTGGTTCCCAGTTCATAATTCATTCCGGTCTCCTGACGGATATCCGGGTTGATAACGCCTTCAGGAGTAAGGGTCTCCTCAAGGTTAGGGTTGGAATAACCCCGGCTTAGGTTGGCATAAATCTGATTGCCACCTGGAAAGGAATAACGCAGGTCAAGACTGGGTAATGCGATGAGGTCAAAATTGCGACGGGCACTTTTATTTTCAGCTCCTGTATTGAAACGATCCCGGAAGTCATATACTGTTTTGTTCAGGCTAAGCCCCAGCTGAAGTCCCAGTGCGTTGTTTAGCTGCATATTCAGGGAACCAAAGGCATTGAACTGCCGGCGGAATTCCTTGTTATCACTGAGCTGTTCCCCTTGCAGGCTACCTTCCCCATTGTTGTCCCGGTACAGGTTTTCAAAGGTGCTCCAATCGTATTCATCTTTGTAGAGTTCAGCCCCAAAAGTGTAGTTGGTAAAGGGGGATCCGGTACTGAATTGTCCGTTAAAAACCGACCGGAATCCGTACCCATTGGTAAACTCATCCAGGATATTGAACGGTCGTGGTTCATAGTGGTCCAGGTAGGTGTAAAAGACACTCTGGGTAAACTGCAATGTATTGAATAGCTGGTCGGAATATGAGATACCTAGCAGGGTGTAACGGTTGGACTCGAAGCCTTTTGCCTGCCCCCAGGTAAATGCAGCCTGCGTGGGATCTTCTTCAAAATCGGTTGCTCCCAGGGAACTTGCAATATATGCCGTATAGTCGATATAGTTGAGCAAAAAGGAAAGCCGTCTGGTCTCGTTGAATTTATATCCTGTTTGCAGCAATAGCCCGTCCCGTTCAAAATTGTTATTCTCGCGGTACCCATCAGTTCTTAGGTGATTGTAATTGAGATCAAGGATCCAGTGGTCATCTGCCAGGGAGAAAAGGGTATTGTTTTTCTGAAGGTTATAACTGCCGAGGGTGAAGCTGCTCTGCAAAACAGATTCCGATTTGTCATAGGGGCGTGTATTTAGCAGGATAGCACCGCCGAGGTTTGAGCCATAGCCCGTCCCTTTGGGACCCTTGATCACTTCTATGTTTTGCAGGTTCTCCAGATCAAAAGCCTCTAGGGTGGAGAATCCCGACCCGTTGGTTACCGGGATTTCGTTGAAATATAGTCGCAATTTATCAGTGCCAAAAGGTGTCCTTGCACCCACCCCCCGAATGGTAATCCGGTTGGTATTAAGGGAGCCAGACAATACATAGACCCCGGAGATTTGATTCACGGAAGCCTGCAGGTCTATGGGACTGTGATTTTGAAAGGCTTTCTCCCGGATGATGGAGGAAGGGGAAATCCCCAATGTTTTATTTTTCTTAAGGGGATCGTAAAGGATAACTTCTTCGAGCTGGGTAACCGAATCCTGGGGCAGCAGCTGGGCAGGACAAATAAAAATACCTGTAAACGAAATCAGAATAATTAATAAGACCAATCGCATCTCCCGAAAATAAGCTTCAAAAGTAAGTATTAAAACCTAAACCCTACAGACAAACCCCCTCTGTAGATAAAGCTGTCCTGGAACTCTTCAGGATTGATATTGCGGCCAAAGCCTCCGAAAATTTCAAGTGTAAACTTTTGGCTCCTCGTAACCCACTTGTTTCCAAGGCCAAGGCCCAGGGCAATGCTGCTGTAGTCTTCCAAACGTACCTCCAACCCATTTACAGAAATTTCCTCCTCCCCAGTATAATAAAGACCAAAGGCCTCAGCAAAGAATCCACTCCGTGGGTTAAAACCAAAATATGCCCGGAAATTGGGGCCTATCCCGAAATCCCCATTGTAATCTTCGCCTTCATTATCGAAATACACCGTACCTCCAAGGCTGGTATCTTCACTTAAATAGTATTCATATGAGAAGTCCACTGTGGTGGTAGCCAGGAACAACCCAATATTGAATTTAAGCTCATGTTCATCGCTGAGAATGGGGTAGGCCTGTGCGGTTGCATAGGAGCAGAACAGCATTACAGGGACCCATAATAAGATTCGCTTCATGGGAAATGCTTTAGTTTTTAAAGGTACTTCAACTAATCGAAAATCGGAAGTGACACCTGTTCGCAGCGCTGCGGACTATCCGGACCGAGGTAGTGCAGTGAAAGGTGGTATAACAAGCAGACAATCCTTAATTTTGCGCAAAATTCTACTCTTGAAAATAGTCTCTTACAATGTTAATGGAATCCGCGCGGCCCTGAACAAAGGCTTCCTGGGCTGGTTGCAGCAGGTAAATCCTGATGTGGTTTGCCTCCAGGAAATCAAGGCCATGGAATCCCAACTAGAACTGGAACCCTTTCATAAAGCGGGCTACCGGTATAATTATTGGTTCAGTGCCCAAAAAAAAGGCTACAGTGGGGTGGCCATCCTTTCCAAGACCGCACCGGACCACATAGAATATGGTACAGGGATAGGGTATATGGATCATGAGGGCAGAAACCTGCGGGCTGATTTTAACGGCCTGTCTGTAATGAGCCTGTATATCCCCTCTGGAACGAATATTGACAGGCTGGACCACAAACTGACCTATATGGATGACTTTCAGGATTATGTCAACCAGCTGAAAAAGACCCATCCAAATCTGGTCATTTGCGGGGATTACAATATTTGCCATGAAGCCATCGATATCCACGATCCGGTAAGGAACAAGAATGTTTCCGGATTTCTCCCGGTGGAGCGGGAATGGATAGGGAATTTTCTGGAAAGTGGGTTTATAGACAGTTTCCGGCATTTCAACAAATTGCCACATAACTATACCTGGTGGAGCTACCGGGCAAATTCCAGGGCAAAAAACAAGGGCTGGCGGCTGGATTACGGCATGGTCAGCAGGCCTCTGGAAGATCGGTTGAAACGTTCCGTGATCCTTTCAGAAGCGGTGCACAGCGACCACTGCCCGATTCTACTTGAACTACAATAAGGCCGAAGGAGGAATTACTACCTTTGCGACCGAAATCAGGATACCAAGCCGATGATTTATTCCGTATTACCTCATACCAACATCGAAGTTAGCAAGATTTGCCTGGGAACCATGACCTGGGGAAATCAGAATACAGAAGCCGAAGGATTTGCCCAAATGGACTATGCCGTGGAACAGGGGATCAATTTCTTTGACACGGCTGAATTGTATCCGATCCCGGCCCATCCGGACCGTTATGCCCATACCGAAATCATCATAGGCAACTGGTTTAAAAAGAGGGGAAAACGGGAGGATATCGTCCTGGCTTCCAAGATCGCCGGGCGGGCAGAATTCACAAAGTTTATCCGAAATACCGGATTTAGCAGAGATTCCCTGATCGAAGCCGTAGACGGGAGTTTAAAGCGGCTGCAAACAGATTATATCGATCTCTACCAACTTCATTGGCCGGAAAGAAATACCAATTACTTCGGGCAACGTGGGTTTAACCATAATCTCAAGGATTTTTGGGAAGACAATATCCACCAGGTACTGGAAACCCTGAGGGATCTGATCAAGGCAGGGAAAATAAGACATGTGGGCCTGTCCAATGAATCTCCTTGGGGGACCATGCGCTTTCTCGAAGAAAGCAAGGTACACGAGACCCTTCCACGAATGGTTACCATTCAGAACCCATACAGCCTGCTGAACAGGCTGTTCGAAGTAGGCCTATCTGAAATATCTATCCGTGAGCAGATCGGATTGCTGGCGTATTCACCCCTGGGATTCGGCGTTTTGAGTGGGAAATACCTGGGAGGGAAACAACCGCCAAAAGCACGTTTAACCCTCTTCCCTAATTACAATCGTTACGCGAACGATCAGGCAACTATCGCCACCCAGAAATATTATGAACTCGCAGAAAGCCATGGCCTCTCACTGACCCAAATGGCCCTTGCCTTTGTGAATAGCC
>NZ_CEYNTP010000138.1:0-7514 GCF_982873095.1 Lentiprolixibacter sp.
GGTACCGGATACCTCCAAAACCCCAACGAAATTGGGCATGGCTATGAAACTCCCGGCACAAAAGTGCCCCGTGTTAAGGGAAAAACCCTTACCTGGCATTTCAAAGCCCCGATGGTGCACGACTTTATGTGGGCAGCAGACCCGGAATTTGTGCATGACCAGCTGCAGATGGAAAACGGGCCCACCCTGCATTTTTTCTATAAAAACAAGGCAGATATTATTGACAACTGGAAAAAGCTGCAGCCAAAAACAGCTGACGCTATGACCTTCTTCAATAAGAATATCGGTCCTTATCCCTATGAGCAATACTCCGTGATCCAAGGGGGAGACGGGGGTATGGAATACGCCATGAGCACCCTGATTACCGGGGAGCGAAATTTCAACAGCCTGGTAGGGGTAATGGTGCACGAACTCGCCCATTCCTGGTTCCAGCACGTACTGGCCACCAACGAATCCAAGCATGCATGGATGGATGAAGGCTTTACCTCTTTTATTTCCAGCTTGTGTATGAATGCGATTATGGAGCAGGAAAGCCAGAATCCTTTCGCCAGGTCTTATGACGGATATTACAGGCTGGTCAATTCCGGTAAGGAGCAACCCCAGACCACACATTCCGATCGTTATGCGGTTAATGCGGCATACGGAGCTTCTGCATACAGCAAGGGCGCTGTGTTTCTCGCGCAGCTGGGATATGTGATCGGGCAGGATAAGCTGATGCAGACCCTGAGGGAGTACTACCGGCTTTTTCAATTCAAACACCCTGTGCCTAATGATATTATCCGGACAGCAGAGCGTATCTCGGATATTCATTTGGGCTGGTACCTCAACGACTGGACACAAACCACCAACACCATAGACTACGGTATTAAGGAAGTGACTGAAAACAACGGCACAACCCAGGTAGTCCTCGAGCGGGTGGGGCTGATGCCGATGCCCCAGGACATCCTCCTGGTATATGAAGATGGGAGCCGGGAAACATTTTATGCACCCCTGAGGATGATGCGTGGTGAAAAAGGGAACCCCTATACGGGGATAAAAAGGACCGTCTTGCCAGACTGGCCCTGGGCGATGCCCACCTTTACATTTACTGTGGACAAGCCGTTAAGTAGTATCCGGGCGATCCTGCTGGATCCTTCACAATTGATGGCGGACGTTAATCCGGAAAACAACCTCTGGCAGAACCCCTGAGGGAAACTATTTGCGGTACCACCAGGTTCGTTCGTACATACTGTTCTTGGCAGCGCGTTCCCTGTTGTACAGGACCATATGGGCCTCGTCTATCACCCGCTCCCGGTAACCCAACAAGTGGAAGAAGGGTTTGCTGAAAAACCGGGCGACTTTCAGGTTGACCATAAGCACTTCAGATTTTTCTGAAACCCGCCGTATTCCCGGAAGCCAGGTGAGAAAGTTATCAAACTGTATATGGCGGAGGAAAGCGGAGAGTCTAAGGGCCCATCGCGGTATCTTCCTGATCAGAAAGAAACCTTCCTCACCTTGTTTTTGATAGAGCGGCATAAAGAGAATGGTGTCTTTTTCCGCAAGAATGACTTCCCCATTATGACGGGCAATCTGGGTGCCTTTGCTCAGATGATCAAAGCTCTGTGCCCCAAGGAGCATCTCAAAAGCGTCTTCTGAAGTGATCTTATGCCGGTGGATGACTTCATAAAAGTTTCTGTTCTTCCCGGCAGATATGTGGAGCTGTTCGCACAGGACCTCTTTATCCACCGAAGGATGCGGCTCCATTGCCCCGGTGTGTAACAGGGTAAGCCAGGTAAATGCTATGCTGTTCTCTACTGACTCCTTTGCGACATGCTGCCCGCTTTCAAAACCAAGGGTCACGTATCCTTTCTCATTGAGATAGCTCAATAAGGGCCCTTCCAGATATTCCTCTATCCCCAGAATTACCGGAACCGGGAAAAGCTTTGAAAATTTCCGGTTGATCATGGCATCATTAATGGTGATAAATGGAAGCGTTTGGCTGGAAGTCGTATGGAAGTCTATAAAATAGAAAGGGGGAGGCTCATTCTCCAAAATCTCTTTGAGCAGCCGATAAATTTCCGCCACCTCCCGTTCTTCTTCGTTGCGGTTTCCGTTGTTTTTCTTCTTGATATGGTCGATCCCTTTCTGCGTCCACATCCGGTTGAGGTCAGAGATCAAAAAACGTTTCTCCTGGAGCAGTGCCGGAATATTGCCCCGTATCCCGTAAAAGGCACCCTTGATTTTAATGTTGTTGGCAACCATCTCCTGGAAGACGTGTTCCAACGCCTGCACCCCTGAGGGTTCATTACCGTGAATCCCGCCAAAGAAGATCAGGGTGGGGCCGGGTTCCTCTCCTTGCAGTTTCCCAATTATTCGCGAAAGTTTAACTGCTTCGAGTTGATTTACAGGGCTTTGGGACATGTACTAGAGGTCGTTTGAAGTAATTATACCAATCAATTTCTTGCCGTATACCACAGGGAGGCAATTGATCTTGTTCGCTTCCATAAGGGATTTGGCTTCATCAATAGGGGTATCTGCTGTAACCGTTATGAGATCGGTTTTCATTAAGAATTTTATGCTTTTTTTGAGTGCGTCAGGTTGATCCAGATAGTGCGAAACATCTGTCCAGGTAAGTATCCCTGTTAAGTCCAGGTTGCTGTCCAGTATGGGGGCATGATGGATATGTTTCCACTCCATCATTTTTAAAACCAGTTGCGCACTGTCATTTTCCTGTGCCGTAAAGATCTTCGTCGTCATAAAATCGCGTACCGCCCGGGCCTCTGATGGAATTTCGTATTCATTCCCCCTGGGGAGTTGCCAGGCATCCACAGTATACTTCTTTTCCTTGCGATCATACATGGTAGCCACCAGGATCTTAAGGGCATCAGGAACACTATGCTCCCGCTTTAGTTTGCGGTACGCCTCAATCATCCATCTGGAACCATTATTGCCACGAACGCGCTTTTCTATGATGGATAGATACTGTTCTGCATCACGCGGGGAGACCCCCATACTGTAGAGGCCCCTGAACGCCATTGGCAGAAAATGGTCCAGAATCAAATCGTGGCTGCTGATGAGTTCCCCATTCCAGTAGAACTGTGCGGCCATACCGTAGCGGGCAGCATTAAAAAAGTTGCTTTTTACATCGCTGAAATCCATAACGCGGTGGATCTCATCAAATTCCTTCGGTCTTCCCTGCATGACCCCTACCCAGAGCATCATGTTTGCAATTTCATCTGCAGAAGTTGGTCCTGACGGCAAATACCGGTTTTCTATACGTATATGCGGTTTCTTCCCGGATACCCCATAGCATACACGGTTCCATTTGTAGATGGTGCCGTTGTGCAACTGCAGGGCCTTTAGTTTTGGGATCTTTCCAGCTTTGAGTTCGCTTATGCTATCTGAAGTAAAATCTGTGGTGATCAGGCTCCTGAACTGAATGATGGCGTCTTTGAAAAAATCAGCTACGGTGCCGCAAATCCAATTAGTGCCGAAGCCTACACGGTTCTCCTTTTCATTGAGGATAAACGTACTGGCACGGGTATCCACGCTTTGAGTAAACAGGGCTATCCGTGTCTCTTCCCACAGTTCCTTCCCCAAAAGGAGTGGAGAGTTTGTGCAGACCGAAAGGACAGGCCCCGCAATGGCCTGCGCCCAGTTATAGGTGTTGGCAAAATCGTCTGGGTCTATTTGAAGGTGCGCCTGAAAACTGGTGTTACACCCTTCGTAGAGAATGGTGTCGTGGTGCAGGTTCACCTCATCCACCCCTTTGATGTGCAGTTCAATATCCTCTTTACGGATGCCTTTTATGGCGTCATTCAATACATGGTACCGTTTCAATGGGGTCATGTAATCCAGGCCCAGGAACGGGGTGTCTATGGTAGGAAGGATGCCTGTAAGGATGACTTTATTGCCGTATTTTTCGGCTGCTTTTTTCGCTTTCAGCAGCAACTCATCCAGGTTCTCGTGAAGTTCAGAAAAACAGCTGTCCTTTAAGACGTGAGGCTCCAGATTAATCTCCAGGTTATAACGGGTGAGTTCATTGGTGAAATGGGGGTCGTTTAATTCCTGCAGGACTTCCTCTGCCATGTTCGAGGGGTTCCAGGAGTCATTGACCAGGCAAAATTCCTGTTCTGCTCCAATATGTATCGGGGATTTTTCGAACTGGCCCGCTTTCAGCATCTGATCCACAGCCTCTATATCGCCAACCAACTGAGCTATGTATTCTATCTTATCAGAAGAGGCTGCCAGTTTCTTTACATTGAGTTCACCCATAAACGGAAGAATTGGTCCAAATTACTGGAAATATAATCCAAAGCAAGGTAATTTCATATTTCCGTGATAAATATGATAATTGTCAGGCTAAACCGGGAGCAAATAATTCATACTTTTGGTTCCTATGGCTTTCTCTTTTCCTAAAAAAGAAAGGCTCAAGAGCAAAAAACTGATTGAGCAGGTGTTCGAGGAAGGCAAATCCATCAAGCGGTTTCCCCTGAAGCTTATTTATCTGAAAACGCCCCTTCCTGAAGATGTACCCTGCCAGGTCGCCATGGCCGTACCCAAGAAAAAGGTCCGCCAGGCCGTAAAAAGAAATCGGATCAAAAGGCTGATGCGGGAGAGCTGCCGGCTGCAAAAGGGCGACACTTTTAACAAGACGGTGGGAAATTTTGCCTTGCTATTTTTATATCTTGGAAAAGAGTCCCCGGAATACCGGGAAATAGATAGTGCCATGACGGTCCTTCTGGATAAGTTTTTAAAAGAAACGCAAGATGAAAAAAATGATGAATAAACGCGTACTGCTACCTTTTCTGGCGGTAGTATTGTTTGTAGCGGGGAGCAGTTTTAAAAACGACTACTTTGAAATTGCCAAGCAAATAGAAATCTTCACCACCCTGTTCAAGGAACTCAATATGAACTATGTGGATGAGACCAATCCGGCTGACCTGATGGACACCGCCATCAAGAATATGCTGGGCGAATTAGACCCCTACACCAAATTCCTGAACGAACAGGATGTTGAGGCCTACAAGATCAACAATGCCGGCGAATACTCAGGTATCGGCGCGCTGGTGCGGTCCTATCAGGATAAATTGCTGATCATTGAACCTTATGAGGGCTACGCCGCAGATAAGGCCGGCCTTAAAGCAGGGGACGAATTGATACAGATCGGCGACATTGCCATATCTGACTTTAAAGACGATGCAGCAGAGCTGCTGAAAGGGGCCAACAATACCCAGGTTGCAGTTACCTTTATCAGGCAGGGAAAAACCCAGACGACCACAATTACCAGGGAAGCCATCGAAATAGATGCCGTCCCCTTCTATGGGATGGCGGATGAGAAAACCGGATATATCGTATTGTCGCGCTTCAATGCCAAGGCTGCGGAACAGACAAAAAAGGCCTTTCTCAACCTCAAAGACCAGGGGATGGAGCAGCTCATTCTGGACCTGAGGGGCAACCCGGGGGGGCTGCTGAGCGAAGCCATCAAAGTCACCAACCTTTTTGTGCCCAAGGGAGAGGTAATTGTTACCACAAAATCCAAGGTGAAGAAGTTCAACCGGGAATACCGCACCAAAGATAAGGCTGTGGACACTGAAATCCCGCTGGCGGTCCTGGTGGATGGTAACAGTGCTTCCGCCAGTGAGATCGTTTCAGGAAGCCTGCAGGACCTCGACCGGGCGGTGATCGTCGGCGCCAGGAGTTTTGGTAAAGGTCTGGTGCAACGTCCTTTGAAACTCACCTACGGCACCCAGCTAAAAGTCACGATTTCCCGCTATTATACCCCCTCCGGGAGGTGTATCCAATCCCTGGATTACTGGAACCGGGATGAGGATGGCAATGCGGTAAGGAATACCGAATTCCGGGATTTCAAAACACGGAACGGTCGCAACGTCCAGGACGGCGGTGGGGTGATGCCTGATATCGAAATCCCCGAATTGCAAAGCAACGCCCTAACTAAGGCGTTGGTCGCGAACAACCTGATCTTTGACTTTGCAACAGACTACTACTACAGCAACAGCCTGGAAGCAATCGATGCTTTTTCTTTTAAACAAGCGGATTTTGCCGCCTTTAAAGCCCATGTACAGGAAAGCGATTTCAATTTTGAAACCAAGACAGAGAAGATCCTCCGGGAAGCGATAGCAGAGGAAGACTCCGGTTTGCTTGGCGAACAGATGAATGCCAATTATCAGGAGTTGATGGACAAGATCAAGGTGGAAAAAATCTGGGCGATTGACAGGTACCAGCAGGAAATCCAGAAAAGCCTCGAGGATGAGATCATAAAAAGGTATTTCTACCGCAATGGCCTGTACCAGCATTACCTCCTCCACGATGTGGCGATCACCGAAGCCGTTAGTCTCCTGGGAAATAAAAACAAATATCGCTCCATCCTAAACTAAGGCGTATTGATTGCCCCGCACACCCAATGAACACCCCTGATAACAGCCGATGGAAATCTGTTAGGAGCTGTATGCTCCTGGTCCTAGGATTGTTTTTATTGGGAACTGCCTGCCAACGAAAACATGCTGAACCCGATTCTGTTGCAGAAACTCCCCTGCCAGAGGAGCCCTATCTGATTGTTTTAGGAACGGCCCAGGACGCAGGAATCCCCCAGCTGGGGTGCCGGAAGCCCTGTTGCCTGCCCTACCAGGGGGTCCCTGATCCGGACCTGAATGTGGTTGCGCTGGGCCTGGTAGCACCTCAGCAAGGGCAAAACTTTTTGTTTGAAGCCACCCCTGACATAAGGAGGCAGTTGGCGATAATGAACGGGGTTTTGAATGAAAGCTCCTTTGTGTTGCCAACAGGTATTTTCCTTACCCATGCGCATATGGGCCACTACACCGGACTGATGCATTTGGGTCGGGAAGCCCTCAATGCAAAATCAGTTCCCGTGTATGCCATGCCAGGGATGAAAGCCTTCCTGGAACAAAACGGCCCCTGGGACCAGCTCCTCACACTGCAGAATATCGAATTGCAGGAGCTACAGGACCAACAAGCTGTAGTGCTCAATACATCGCTGCAGGTTACTCCCATTCAAGTGCCCCATCGGGATGAATATTCAGAAACCGTAGGCTACCGAATAAACGGCCCGGAAAAGTCGGCCTTGTTTATTCCGGATATTGATAAATGGGAACAATGGGAAGTGGATATTGTCTCCCTGCTCGGGGAGGTGGATTATGCCTTCCTTGATGCTACCTTCTTTGATGCGGAAGAGATCAACAACCGGGACATAAAGGAGATCCCCCACCCTTTTGTTATTGAGAGTATAGCACTGTTCGAGACATTGCCTCCCGAAGAAAAAGCCAAGGTCCATTTTATCCATATGAACCATACCAACCCCTTGTTGGATCCGGAGAGCCCCGCCAGCAAAGAGGTGACAAAAAATGGTTTTCAGGTGGCCCGCACCCATCAGATATTTCCCTTGTAATGCAAAAGGAATCCAAGGACAGGCTGGAACAGGTTTTGGGAACACGCATCCTGAACTGGCAGGCTGTTTCTGGCGGTGATATTGCCCGTGCCTACCTACTGGAAACTGC
>NZ_CEYNTP010000139.1:0-7490 GCF_982873095.1 Lentiprolixibacter sp.
TTCAGAAAAAATCACAGCACTTCGGCCACCGTAAAGGTACTCCCGCCAACAAAGACAAGATCGCCCTGCTGAGCAGCTCTTAGTGCGGCTTCATAGGCGTTCAGCACTGAGGGAAATGCCTTGCCAACGAGTCCATAACCAACAGCAGCATCCCTGAGTGCCGAAGCCGAAAGTCCCCTTGCGATTTGCGGGCGCGCAAAATAATAGGTGGCGGTTTTGGGAAACAGTGGCAACATGGTCGACAGGTCCTTGTCCTCAACGAATCCCAGTACCATATGCAATTTCCCGTAATCTTCCTTACCAAGTTGCTGCACGATCTGCATTATCCCTTCCCGGTTATGGCCTATATCACAAATTGCTCTTGGAGCATCCTCCTGTAGCAATTGCCAACGTCCCAATAAACCTGTATTTCGGACCACATTGTTTAATCCTTTGCGAATTTCGCTATCCGTAACCGGAAATCCGGATAGTACGTTGAGTACTTGCAGGACTCCATTTATATTCCGTTGCTGATAATTCCCCAATAAATCAGTGGTATACTTGCTTTTTACAAACTGATCAGCATAGAACAAAGGTGCCCCCTTATTTGCAGCTATTGAAGTGAATACTGAATGAGTTTCGGGTTGTCTTTCACTCACCACCACAGGAATTCCGGATTTGATTATACCTGCTTTTTCAGCAGCAATCTCTGGCAGGGTGGTCCCTAAAAAGTTGGTGTGGTCCAGCCCGATATTTGTAATCAGGCATACTTCCGGGGTGATGATATTGGTAGAATCCAGTCGGCCCCCAAGCCCAACTTCAATAATGGCGATATCTACCTTCTTTCTTGCAAAATAGTCAAAGGCCATACCCACCGTCATTTCAAAAAAGGATAGTTTATGGGTATTGAGGTATTCGTAATGTCTTTTTACAAAGCCCATCACGAATTGCTTGCTGGTCATTTCCCCGTTAATCCTTATCCGTTCCCTGAAATCCTTCAAATGTGGGGACGTATACAGGCCTACCTTGTACCCGGCCTCCTGCAAAATAGAGGCCAGCATGTGGCTGCAGGACCCTTTCCCGTTGGTGCCGGCAACGTGAATACTTTTAAATTTCAGATGTGGATCCCCCAGGTAGGCCGATAAACTGATAATGCCATCGAGTTTGGCATTATACGCCTTCGGCCCCTTGCGCTGGTACATCGGCAGCTGGGCGAACATCCAGCCTAGGGTTTCTTGATAGGTCACTCTCCCAATTTGAAATTGACCACAACAAAACCGATCTGCTGACTGGGGGCCTTGGAATCAGAATTCCATTGGTGAAGGAAAGCCGTTTTACGGGCGGGCTCCAGCAAACAAGGGTGGTTATTGGTTGTTCCTTTAACACCCGCCTGGGCATCAATTACCTTACCATTGCGATCCACCACTATTCGCACCACTACACGCCCCTCTTCGTTGCATTCCTGCTGCACCTTTCCACGGCTTGCCAGGGATCTGCCGCTAAGTCCATATCCCCCTGTCCCACTCCCGGAACCCGGGCTTCCATAATAGGTATTGGCATAAGGGTCCCCCTCAGGCTGCCCTTTGTCCCCAATACCCTGGTCGTCCCCTTCGGCCTCTTCATTTGCGCCCTCAGCATTGTTCAGGCCGCCCATCAGATCATCCAGTTGTTTCTTTTTGGCCTCTCTTTCCAGCCTGGCCTTTTCTTCGGCCGCCTTTCTCTCCCTTTCCAAGCGTTCGGCTTCTGCTTTGGCCTTGCGCGCGGCTTCTTCTGCTTTTCGCTTTTCTGCTTCCTGCTTTTTGATCTTTATGGCTTCTTCGCTTTCCCTGGTAAGTAGTTTTTCACTCTCTGTCTCGGTAGTCGTTTCCTGTTTTTCTTCTTCAATGGGTTCGGCATCCTGTGCTTCTTCAACCTGCTGTTCCTGCACCTCTTCTTCCTCTACAGGTTGGGGTTCCGCCTGCGGGCGGGGTGGCGCAGGGCCCCGGCCATAGTCCACGTAGCCAAAATTCACGGTGATACCGTTTTCAATGGGCGGATCCATATAGGTAAGGCCGATGTAAAAAAGCAATAACAGCAACAGGCTTAGCAGGATAGTAGTAAGCCAGAAGGATTTCTTTTTGTGTCTCGTATCCAGAAACGCCATTAGTTGGGGCGCACTGCCAGGATCACCTTGTAATTGTTGCGGTTGGCGATATCCATCACATTAACCGCTTCTTTTATGGCGACACTTTCTTCCGCCCTCAGAATTATGGTGGGCTTGTCCTGACCTTTGAGTGCCTTTTTTAATTCAATTTCAATGTATTCTCCGTTGATCCTTTCGCTATTCACGTAATACTCCAGGTTCTTGTTGATGGTCACCGATACGTTCTGCGTATTGGTGGATTTCCCCTTCGCTTTGGGAAGTAATAGATCCAATGCATTGGGCGCGTTGGCCGTTAGCATGAAAAAGATGAGCAGCAGGAACACGATATCGGTCATCGAAGACATGCTAAACTGCGGGTTGATCTTATTCCGTCCTTTAAGTTTCATCAGCAGCGATTATACAGGTTCGTTCAACAGATCCAGGAACTCTACTGCGTTGGCTTCCATTTTATGAACAACCTTGTCTGTACGGTTCACCAGGTGGTTGTAGCCCATGTAGGCGATGATACCCACCACCAATCCGGCTACCGTTGTGGTCATAGCAGTGTAAATTCCCGAAGCCAGGGCTCCCATCTCCGCCTGTCCACCGCTACTGGCCATTTGATGAAATGCAATGATCATCCCTATAACGGTACCAAGGAACCCGATCATCGGGGCTGCCCCTGCTATGGTAGCCAGGATATTTACATTTTTCTCCAGTTTATATACCTCCAGCGTTCCTGCATTTTCGATAGCCGTGTTGATATCATCCAGGGGTTTCCCAATGCGGGAAATACCTTTTTCCGTGAGTCGGGCCACTGGAGAATTGGTTTGTGCACACAGGATTTTAGCGGCTTCCAGCTTCCCGTTCAATACATGATCGCGGATCTGGTTCATAAAATTCTTATCAATACCTGAGGCCGCTTTGATCGCCAACAGACGCTCAAAGTAGATATACATGGCTACGGCCAACATCGCGAATAAAAGTGAAATAATCAGGATGCTCCCTGTGCCCCCGCTTACTATCAGATCAATTACCGAAAGTGTTTTTTCTTCAGAAATCACTTCCCCTGCTTGTGTCTCATCCACAAGGTCCTGGAATAGAATCATAAATTTTTTTCATTAACATTTGTGCCCCTATAACGGCAGTTTAGGGATAAAATTATGCGTATAAGACAAAATCACGCAACAAAATAAATACTATTGCTCCGGCAACAAAACCTGCCAAAGCCAGGAAGGATATTTTGCGCAGGTACCAGAAGAAATCGATCTTCTCCATTCCCATGGCGACAACCCCAGCTGCAGAACCAATGATCAGCATACTTCCTCCGGTCCCGGCGGAGTAGGCAATAAAGTGCCAGAGCGGATTGTCCATAGGTTGTGAGAACATTCCCATACTTGCTGCCACAAGGGGTACGTTATCAATTACGGCTGATCCCACTCCGAGTAACATTACCACGATATCGGTCCTTGGGATGGCCTGGTTAAGGCTTTCCGCATAGTGGAACAGATACCCCAGTGATTCCAGGGCAGCCACTGCCAAAAGAATCCCCAGGAAAAACAGGATGCTGGGTAGTTCGATCTTCGACAAGGATTTGTGTACCGGACTATGGTGGGAGGCCGCATCACTTTCCCCATCCACGGTAGTAATACTGATCTTGGCATTACTGTAGATCTCAGCAAAGGCGGCTACTACAGCCAGTGAGAGCATCATCCCAACGTAAGGTGGTAAATGGGTAATGGTTTTGAAAAAAGGCACAAAGACAATGGATCCCAAACCTAGGTACAGCATTGTGGGCCCAAACTTGGATTTCGGTTTTTCAATGTCCCCGATCTCGGTCTGGATGTCTCCCTTAAATGCCTTGAAATTTTGTGCGATAAATGTAGGGACTACCGTGCAAACTATAGAGGGTAGAAGTACATTAACTACCAGCTGCGAAGCAGAAACCTTGTTGGCAATCCAAAGCATTGTGGTGGTTACATCTCCAATAGGTGACCAGGCTCCTCCGGCATTTGCATTGATGATAATCAACCCGGCAAACCACAGGCGTGTTTCACGGTCTTTAATGACCTTTTGCAGGATAGTGACCAACACAATCGTTGCGGTTAGGTTATCAATAATGGCCGATAGGATAAACGCCAAAATGGAAAAAAGCCAAAGAAGTTTCTTCTTGCTCTTAGTTTTGATATACCCCTTGATCGTAGCAAAACCATCAAAGTAATCGATGATTTCCACAATAGTCATGGCGCCAAGCAGGAAGACCAGTATTTCAGCCGTTTTCCCCAAATGATGCAATAGTATTTCATCCAGATGTGAGGGTTCCAACTCCTTTAATTCGGCGTTCACTTCAAAGACCGGCATATGAGCCAGGGCGATAATTGCCCATAAAATAGCCATCATGGCCAATGCGGGTATCAGTTTATCTACCCTTAGGTTGTGTTCCAGCGTTATCGCGAGGTACCCTACTAAGAAAACAATGATAATAATGGTTTCCATATTGGTTAGTTTAGTTTTATATGAGTTGCTTTAAGGCGATTTCAAAAGCGGTTTTACTCAGCCCTTTTTTTGATGCATTTTGCTTAAAGATATTCAAAATTGCTTTTCTAATGGTATCGGAGGTATCATTAAATATATTTTCATCTTCCATGGATACACGGCGCTCCATAAAGTAGGCAAAAACCCTTGCCATACCTGAATTGGAGATAAAGTCCGGAATGAGGCTGATGCGTTCATCTGTGTATTCCATGATGGGCCCGAAGAAGATTTCTTTATCCGCAAAGGGCACATTGGCTCCACAGGAGATAACCTCAAGGCCGGTATCGATCATACGTGATATTTGATCCTGAGTAATAAGCCGGGAAGCAGCACAAGGGGCAAAGACTTCGGTGGGCAGGTTCCAGATCCGCTCATTCATTTCATCAAAGGGAATGAGGATATCCGCGTCTGCTATCAGCAGGGTATTGCCTTTCTTATGAAGGAAAAAGTGCTTGATCTCCTCAAAACTAAAGCCTTCTTCCTTAATGACACCACCTACCCGGTCAATGATCCCTACAATCCTGGCACCCATCTGGGCCAGATAAAAGGCCGCTGCGGCGCCTACATTACCAAAGCCCTGAACCACGGCTTTCTTTCCTATCACGGTACCGCCATAAATATCGTAATAGTGCCTTACGGCCTCTGCGACACCAAAACCGGTAATCATATCGGCCACGGTATACTTCTTACTGATATCGGGAGAGTAAAATTCGTTCTCGATCACTTTTTTGACCCCCAGCCGCAATTGTCCGATTCGGTTGATCTTATCCGCTTCTGTAGGCTTGAAATGACCGTTAAACACCCCTTCCTGAGGGTGCCATACCCCTGCTTCCTCCGTGATGGGGATCACTTCATGGATCTCGTCAACATTAAGGTCCCCGCCTGTTCCGTAATAACTTTTTAAAAGAGGCGATACTGCCCGGTACCAACGCTCCAGCACCCCTTTTTTTCTCGGATCATGGGGGTTGAAATTGATCCCCGATTTTGCGCCTCCAATAGGCGGTCCGGAGATGGTAAACTTAACTTCCATGGTTTTGGCCAGGGAAAGTACTTCATTCATATCCAGGCCTTCACGCATCCGGGTACCCCCACCTGCCGCTCCGCCGCGCAGGGAGTTGATTACCGTCCAGCCTTCGGCCTCTGTTTCCGGGTCTTTCCAGTTGAAGACGATTTCCGGGGGTTTGTTTTCGTATTTTTTTAAAAGTTCCTTCATGATTATATCCTGTACTTGATTAAGACAAACAATGTATTATCAGGCCTAAACCCATTTAGGCCACTCCCACTAAAATAAGCCCCGCAGGGCTAGTGTTGTCTCATAAGTACAGGCTTATCGTGCTGAAAATAGCATTACAGACAAATATAAAAAATTGGCCTTGTTTTGAAAGTCCAACGCCAGCAATAATCTGTACTACTAAAAATTAGCGGTTTAGGACTTTAAAATATTCTCAAATTACCCTAGTTATCATTGAATATTATCTAATCAGAGCTTATCTTTGTAGTGGTTTTTTATCAAATTCTTATAAATGGATTTTTCATTAACTGAGGAGCATCTCATGATACAGCAGGCTGCCCGTGATTTTGCGCAGCAGGAATTATTACCCGGAGTTATAGAAAGGGACGAAGCACAAATCTTTCCTGCCGAGGCCGTCAAAAAAATGTCGGAACTAGGTTTTATGGGCATGATGGTAGACCCAAAATACGGGGGCAGTGGATTAGACACCCTTTCCTATGTCATTGCGATGGAAGAGTTGTCCAAAGTGGATGCCTCTGCCTCAGTTGTTGTATCGGTAAACAATTCCCTCGTTTGCTGGGGACTTGAAACTTACGGGACCGAAGAACAAAAACAAAAGTACCTCACGCGCCTGGCTACGGGTGAACTCCTGGGTGCTTTCTGCCTTTCTGAACCGGAGGCAGGTAGTGACGCCACCTCTCAGAAAACCACGGCAATAGACAAAGGCGACCATTATATCCTGAACGGCACCAAAAACTGGATCACCAACGGGAATTCGGCAGACGTTTATCTGGTCATTGCACAAACGCATGTTGAGAAAGGCCATAAGGGGATCAATGCCCTTATCGTTGAAAAAGGAGCGCCGGGCTTTGAAATTGGCCCTAAGGAAAACAAGCTGGGCATTCGCGGAAGTGATACCCACTCCCTGATTTTCAATGACGTGAAAGTTCCCAAGGAAAATCGAATTGGAGAAGACGGCTTCGGCTTTAAATTCGCCATGAAGACACTGGCTGGAGGCCGGATCGGTATTGCAGCACAGGCCCTTGGAATTGCTGCAGGAGCCTATGAACTCTCCCTGAAATATTCCAATGAGCGCAAAGCCTTTGGGAAAGAAATCAGTAAACACCAGGCCATCGCATTTAAACTGGCCGATATGCATACACAGATAGCAGCGGCACGTCACCTTGTGTACAAATCTGCATGGGACAAAGACAATGACAAGAACTACGACCTCAGTGGGGCAATGGCCAAACTCTACGCCTCAGAAGTTGCCATGGCGGCCACAGTGGAGGCCGTACAAATACATGGAGGTAATGGGTACGTTAAAGAGTATCACGTGGAACGCTTGATGCGGGATGCCAAAATCACGCAAATCTATGAAGGCACCTCGGAGATCCAAAAGATCGTCATTTCACGAAGTATCCTCAGGGATTAATAACCTCTGATTTCTGTTTCTGAGCTAATCGGAGGGTTTAACCCTTTCAATTTGTCCGGTTCATTATAAACTACCCGTAGCAAAAGAAGGGGTCCAATGGTTTTCATTGTATTATTTTCCTTGTTTACCCCTCTAAGGAGTAATCGTTGCCTGACAACCGGCACTCAAATTGAGGATACCGCAATTTC
>NZ_CEYNTP010000140.1:0-7445 GCF_982873095.1 Lentiprolixibacter sp.
ACACCCCACTACGGAACAAATTATTCTGAGTAAATCAGGGGCACCCTGTCTGGGACGCATCGGGGAAGAGGCTGAGTTTAACAAGGAAATCATCAAAAAATACGCACAGATGTTTTCGTCGAAATTACTTAAGCTCTGAACGGATATAGATTTCAGCGGCTTCCAGGGAGGTATGAAGTTGATAATGGTCTTGTATAAACTGACTTGCATAGGCATTAGCCGCTACTTCTTCTTTGTCGAATATCCGCTTGTTCTTTCGGGTGATGACTATACCCGGCTCTACCTCTTCAAAAACGTACTTAAGTTCTTCCATGGTCGACCTCCGTGGATTATCAAAGAAGGGAAAAAGTTCTTCCCTGCAGAGATTGCTGGGATGTGTTGAGGCGGGGGTTAGCGGATATTCCCCTAGCATCCAATACCCGATATGGTATTCCAGAAATAATACCTTATCGGTTTTCAATCCTTCTTCCTGAAGGTATTCAGGAACCCAGATCCCCTCTCCGTTATAATAGGACCCTTTTTCTTTTTTGTGCTGGTAAATGGCGTAATACTCCTTATAGCTTTCTATAGGGACGAGCAAGAGCAGTAAGAGGAGATAAGGGCTGAATTTCATGTTGCGCAACTGTGGAAGTCCGGAAACAAGGGCACTTACAAATAAGAGTAAGAAGGGGTAGAGTTGAATCAGGTAATGTCCGTTTACTTTTCCTCCTTTCACAAAGGAAACACATACCCCGAGCACGGCAACAAACAGTATTTGAATACCAGATTTTTTAAAATCAATATTTCCCTTTTTCCAGGTGATGAGAAAAAAGGCCGTTATCAGAAGGACAAATGGCAAGATCTTTTCCGGTGAAAAGGGCTCGGCACTGGTATATTTCAATGGAGCCTGGATAACCGATTTCCACCATAGCCCTGCCTTGTTTTCCAGGAAATAGGGTAATACCGTAAGTAGAATAATAAGGAGGTTAGCGCTCCCGAACAATATACTTTTCCATAGCCCCTTCCTGTAGTTTCCTTGCCTTATCCCTTCAATCAATAGACAAATTGCAATAAAAAGTGTTGCGTAGGCCAGGTTGATCTTGGTCATCAGGGCGAGTCCCGTAAGCAATCCGGCCAGGAATATGTCCCGGTTGGTATGCGAGCTGACCATAAGTAGTATCCCCGGCATAAAAAATAACATGCTGATGTGTTCTGACATGACCCCTTGCAAACTCCCGAAAAGGCTGAGCAGTAAAATTGTCCCCAATGCCGACCAGAAGCCTGTTTTCTTTGAAAAAAGACGGGAACCGATAACATAGGTAAAGAACCCGGTAAAGCTGACCGCCAGCACCCCAAAAAAACGGATAGCGAAAAAACTTTTCCCAAAAACGGATATGAGTCCGGCCATGAGGTAAAAGATAACCGGGGGTTTGAGATCCCAGAGAAAGGTATAGGGCAAATGGCCGTCTACAAGGGCCTGTCCCATTAAAATAAAGGTGCTTTCATCCCGGTCTATGTAATCCCTGAAGAAAAAGGGAAATCGAATAAAAAGCGTGACCAGAAAAAGAATAAGAAAAGCGGATTTACCGGAAAATTTATCCCAGTAGGAAATGCCAGATGTTTTACCTTTGCTTCGCATAAACAGGGACTTCCCCGGGCTGCAATATAGATAATTTGTTCAAGCTATCTCAAAAATCAAAACGGTTGACGAATTTATCCAAAAGAGACAAGAAACACATCTGGCATCCGCTTACCCAGCATAAACTGAATTCCGAAATGCTGGGGATCCGGAGTGCTCAGGGTGCGACGATCACAGACGAATCCGGAAAGCAGTATATCGATGCTATATCCTCCTGGTATACCTCTGTATACGGGCATTGTAACCCGAAAATCCTGGAAGCTGTACAATCGCAGATGCAGGTACTGGACCAGGTGGTCTTTAGCGGATTTACGCATGAACCAGCTGTACGTCTTTCGGAGGCCCTGATGGAGATCCTGCCGGAGAACCAGCAGAAACTGTTCTTTTCCGATAATGGATCCACAGCAACGGAAATTGGTATAAAAATGGCGCTGCAATACCATTTTAACCGCGGCGAAAAGCGCCATGTCTTGCTGGCTTTTGAAGATGGATTTCACGGAGATACCTTTGGGGCCATGTCAGTATCCGGGCTTTCGGTTTACAACGGGCCCTTTGAGGAGCTGTTTCTGGAAGTAAAAAGGATACCTGCACCCTCAAAATCAAATATCGCACAACTTGAGGCTCAGGTGCAGGACCTTTTGGCGACATACCCGGTAGCCGGCTTTATTTACGAACCACTGGTGCAGGGTGCGGCAGGAATGAAAATTCACGATGCCGAAGGCTTGGATACCCTTTTACAGATTTTCAAAAAGCATGGGGTGGTGACCATAGCGGATGAGGTGATGACCGGTTTTGGAAAGACGGGCAGCCACTTTGCCTCAGATAATTTGAAGCAGAAGCCTGATATCATCTGTTTGTCCAAGGCACTAACGGCGGGTTTATTGCCTATGGCAGTAACCAGCTGCACGGCCGAAATATTTGACGCCTTCTACAGTGATGAATTGGAGAAAGGTTTCTTTCACGGACATACATACACCGCCAATCCACTTGCCTGCACGGCAGCACTGGCCGGGATTACCTTGCTGCAGAGCAATGAAATACAGGATAATATTCAAAGGATAATGCGTTCCCACAGGGTATTTGACCAGCAACTACGCAAACATCCGATGGTCCGGAATAGCCGTCAAATCGGGGTGATATACGCCTTTGAAATGGCCATCGCCATGGAGCGCTATGGGGATTTACGGGATAAGCTGTTCCGGCAGTTCATGGAACGCGGTATTTTCCTTCGGCCCTTGGGCAATACCATATATCTTCTCCCGCCCTATGTGATCAGTGATGCCCAGCTGAAAAAAGTGTACAAGGCCATACAGGAAGTCCTTGATTTGTATCCTGTATCAGCCTGAAAAACAATATAGCACTATGGTATCCTTTGTTAAGATTGGGATGAGGTTTCCTGTTTAGAACAATTATTTTTGCACGAAAGAACGTTTATGGATTCCGGGGAAATTTCCATCACAGCAGTAAACAGTATCTCAGCGATGGGTCATAACCAGCAGGAGACTTGGGAAGCCTATCAATCTCCTGATCACTTTCTTCAGAAGCAGCATTTTGGGGAGCATAATTACTGGGTTGCGTGTGTGGGAAAAGGAACAGAAAAAGAATTGGCAGCGCTTTCTGAGGAGAATGACCATTACCGCCACCTGGATAGAAGTGTGCTATTTGCCCTGGATGTTGCCAGGAAAGCCGTCGAACAAGCTGGTTGGGAACAAGGCAGTTATTTTGGGGTTAATTTTGGGTCCAGCCGGGGTGCCACCTCCTTGTTTGAACAGTTCCACAAGGATTTTCTTCATCAGAAAACAACAGTGACCCGTACTTCACCGAATACAACTCTGGGAAACATTTCCTCCTGGGTAGCTCACGATTTACAGACCCAAGGCCCTGAGATCTCACATTCTATCACCTGTTCAACTGCCTTGCATGCCCTGCTAAACGGGGTTGCCTGGATAAAAAGTGGCATGACCGATCAATTCCTCATCGGAGGCAGTGAAGCAGCTGTTACCCCATTCACACTGGCGCAAATGCATGCGTTAAAAATATATGCAGGAGGAGAAGGCCCATACCCCTGCAGGGCACTGGATGCAGAAAAAACCTTTAATTCCATGGTGATCGGGGAAGGTGCTGGTGCCTTATGCCTCGAGAAGGCCACGAGTAAAAAAGCATTGGCTGTGATTTCGGGTATTGGTTATGCCACTGAACCTCTTGAACACAACGTTTCCTTGTCTGCCGACGCCTTGTGTTTTCAGCGTTCTATGAAAATGGCCTTGAATGGAAGGGATCCCCGGGAGATTGATGTGGTGGTCATGCATGCTCCGGGGACATTGAAAGGGGATCGCGCAGAGCATCAAGCGATTCGAAAAGTTTTCGGATCCTATCAGCCTGCATTAACTACCAACAAATGGAAAATCGGACATACTTTCGGGGCCTCTGGGTTGCTGAGTATTGAGATGGCGATCATGATGATGGAACACCAGCAATTCATTACAGTACCCTATATCAGGGAGGTAAGCCTTCCGAAAAGGATAAAAAATGTTATGGTGAATGCAGTTGGATTTGGAGGTAATGCAGTAAGTGTCTTGTTGAAACACCCTCGAATAGACTAACATTTGCTAGAGGTAGGTAAGGATTTTTATACGGGTATTTTGGATATTGATGGGCAGAAGGCCTATTTTTGAACGTACTGAACAAACCCATTATGTTAGAAAGGCACAACTGGACAAAACAAGAGATCCTGGAGATCTACAACAAACCCCTTATGGAGTTGCTCTATGAGGCCGCAACCATTCACCGCAAATTTCATGATCCCAATACGGTTCAGGTTTCCACTTTGTTATCCATCAAAACAGGGGGATGCCCGGAAGATTGTGGCTATTGCCCGCAGGCAGCCAGATATCATACGGATATAGAAGGCAACGACCTGATGTCTGTGCAACAGGTAAAAGCACAGGCACTTAGGGCCAAGGCTTCAGGGAGTTCCCGTGTATGTATGGGGGCAGCGTGGCGCAACGTAAAAGACGGTCCTGAGTTTGACCAGGTTCTGGAGATGGTGAGGACCATCAATAAATTGGATATGGAAGTTTGTTGTACCCTTGGAATGCTGACCGAAAACCAGGCCAAACGTCTGGCTGAAGCTGGCCTGTATGCCTATAACCATAATCTGGACACTTCTGAAGACTACTACAAGGATGTGATCTCTACCCGCGCTTTTGAAGACCGCCTTCAAACCATAGAAAACGTCCGCAAGTCCAATGTTACTGTATGCAGTGGAGGGATAATCGGTATGGGTGAAAAGCTGGAAGACCGCGCCGGGATGCTGGTTGCTCTGGCCACCCTCAACCCACAACCAGAATCGGTACCGATCAATGCCCTTGTGGCGGTGGAGGGCACCCCAATGGAGGACATAGAACCTATACCTATATGGGATATGGTACGCATGGTGGCCACCACCCGTATTGTTATGCCCAAAACCCAGGTAAGGCTGTCCGCCGGACGTACAGAAATGAGTCAGGAGGGCCAGGCCCTATGTTTTTTCGCCGGGGCCAACAGCATATTTGCCGGAGATAAACTCCTTACTACACCCAATCCCGATGTAAATCAGGATATGGAAATGTTTAGCAAGCTGGGATTAAAACCTCAGGCAGCTTTCGTAAAAGCCCCTCAACCGGAAACGGTGGAAGAAGAAGATTCCAGATTATCTTCCCTGGGAGAAAATCCACGATGGACAAGGCCAGGCCATAAGATCCCTCGAAATGAGGAAGCCCGGATGAGTTCCAAGAGATCAGGCTAGGCACCCAATTTATTAACTGAAAGGGCCAAATTGGGTTTTTTTATACCTTTGGGGTTTATGTAAATCCGAATCACCTTGAATCTGCAGGATATTCCCAGACGAAAAGCACTGTCTCCCAAGGCCTTCCAAAAGGAGTATTTAAAGCCTCAGCGACCTGTGGTGTTAGAAGGGTTTATCGAGGAATGGCCAGCTTACTCCAAATGGAACCTGGACTATATGAAAGAGGTAGCGGGGGAAAAGGAAGTGCCCCTTTATGATGACCGTCCGGTTCACCACGAAGACGGCTTCAACGAACCTCATGCCAGGATGAAGATGTCGGCTTATGTTGACCTGCTAAAGTCAGAACCTACCCGATACCGTATTTTTCTCTGGAACATTTTAAAGGAAGTACCTGAATTACAAAACGATTTTACCTATCCGGATCTGGGGGTTAAACTTATGAAAGGGCTGCCTATGCTTTTTTTTGGGGGGGAGAATTCCTTCACCTTTATGCACTACGATATTGATCTTGCGAACATTTTTCACTTCCATTTTGATGGGATCAAGGAGTGTACACTTTTCCCGCAAACCGAAAACAAGCTTCTGTACAAAATACCCCACTCACTGATAACCCATGAGAGCATCAACTTTTCGGACCCCGACTATAAAAAGTGGCCGGGACTAAAGCACGTCAATGGATTTAAAACCCGTTTGAACCACGGGGATGTGCTCTACATACCAGAAGGCTACTGGCATCATATGCGCTATGTTACGCCAGGGATCTCTATGAGCCTCCGGAGCGTTGCACGCAACCCGAAAAACCTCTTCAAGGCGATCTACAACATCGCAATAATGCGCCATCTGGACAATCTGATGCGACGAATAAAGGGACAGCGATGGATCGATTGGAAGAACGAAAGAGCTATTCGGAATACGGAAAAGTATTTAATGCAGTTGAGCGCACAAAAAGGAAGGCTATAATACCATTATCCCAGTAATTCCCGAACCTTATCTTGGACCATATGGCTTTCCCAGCCCCTGTAGAGCAAATAACTGCTCAGCTTCTTTTTCTTTTCCTGAAGACCGGCACCGCTAAGGGCCTTATGTCTTTTTTTGGCAATTTCGTCAAAGGCTTCCAGATATTCCTGATCTGATATCTGTTCGAGAGCCTTTTTTATTGTAAATGCCGAAAGCTCCCTCCTTCTCAACTCATTCTTAATCCTCACCCTGCCCCACTTCTTTATCCTGAATTTACCCCGGGTAAAACTATCGGCAAACCGCTGCTCATTTAGGAAATCGTGTTCAATGAGGTATCCCATGATGTGGTCAATTGCCTCCGGGATCATCTTCATTTCCTTAAGTTTGTCCCTTACCTCTTTGTGACAACGGTCCTGGTAGGCACAATACTGCCCCATCCTTCTTAATGCTTCTTCCAGGGTATAGGAGGTTTTTGCCGACTTCATAGCGAAAAGAAAACCTATGGGTTATTGAGTATATATGTCCAGAATCAACTCCTGCTCCTCGGTAGTAAATGCCTGAAATCCGTCCTGATTTTTATGACTTACTGATGGACTGATCACCTCATACCGAACATTATCGTGCTGGGGTAACTGGAGTTGCATAGTCCAACCGGCAGCTTCCTGTTGCAGTGTGATCCGGGTTTTCCCTTCTGTTTTTTTATACATCACAGAAACTGCATTATCACTAACTTTTACGTTTTCGAGCTTTGCATCCTCCCAGTCAGAAGGCATTTGTGGTCTGAATACAATGTGTTTTTCTGCTGCATTGGGCAGGATACCAAAAAATTGTTGTACGATGGGTATGGCAAATGCGTAGATGTTCCATGCCTGGACGATCATTCCATAATCCGGGGACACTTCATACATACTTCCGGGGAGTGCATAGCTAAAGGTACGCGTCATGCGTTGCAGGTAGTTTAATGCCTGGTCAGGTCGACCATAGTTGTTTTCAGCAACGGCCTGTACCCCCGTTGGGAGCGTCATTACAGCGCCGGTATAGGAGAAAACCTTACTTCCCTGAAAGGATCCATCGTCAGAACCG
>NZ_CEYNTP010000141.1:0-6051 GCF_982873095.1 Lentiprolixibacter sp.
TCAAAGGCCGCTTTTGCCAAAATTTCAGAAGCTCCGGGCCAGATCAGGCCCTGCAGCCCTATTGGGGCAATACCAATGGGGGCACTATAGGTTTTTCCGAATAGTGTGGTCGATAAATCAGTGCCGGTGTACTCCCCGAGATAGTTGGGTTGCAGCAATACGTCCTGCAGTTCCCTGGTGTTTCGGTTCAGGTTAACCTCATCGTTGCACCCGCCATCAAGATAATCAAAGGCAAAACCGGGAATCCGGCTTTTTGCCTTTTTCCTCAGGTCTTTCACCTCGGGATATCGGGGATCAAATCGGATTTTGTCTTGATTTCTCATGGCCAATTGATCGTAAAGTTACATATTCCTCTTTTGAGGAACACTGCTTTCTCCCGGGGATATCCCTTAGGATTTTTCTCTTAACTTTAGTGTCCCTTAACACTGAGTTGTGTACACAATCGTTGATATAGAAACCACCGGAAACGGCATAAAGGGCAACAAGATTACCGAAATTTCCATTTTTAAAACAGATGGGAATTCGGTGCTTGATGAATTTTCGTCACTGGTGAACCCCGAATGTGAAATCCCCTATTTCATTACCGGCCTTACAGGTATTGATAATGACATGGTCCGTAACGCCCCAACGCTAAAAGAGATTGTCCCAAGGATTCAGGAAATCACAAGAGACTGCATCTTTGTCGCCCATAGTGTTAATTTTGATTACCATGTAATAAAGAACGAGTTTTCTGCAATCGGGGAATCCTTTATCAGGAAAAAACTCTGTACGGTACGCCTGGCTCGCAGGACATTTCCAGGGATTACCTCCTATAGCCTGGGAAAGCTGTGCTCAACACTGGACATACCCATAACTGATCGCCACCGCGCAAGGGGAGATGCCGAAGCAACACTGGTCCTCTTCAAAAAGATACTTGCACAACCTGAGTCGGATTCCCTAATCAGTCATTTCCTCAACGCCCGCTCTCAAGAGGCTACCCTTCCGCCAGGATTATCAAGAGCAACATATGAACGGTTGCCCGTGAAAACCGGTATTTACTACTTTAAGAATCAAAAGGGAGAGATCATCTATGTGGGGAAGGCTAAGAATATAAGAAAACGCGTTTTAGGACACTTTTACGACAGGTCTGATAAAGAGATGCGTATGTGCCGGGAAACCTGTGCTGTGGATTATGAATTATCCGGAAGTGAATTCGTGGCCTTACTCATGGAATCTGCTGCCATTAAGAAACACTACCCCTTATATAATCGCGCCCAAAAAAAAAGGACTACTCCCTTTGGGATCTTCAGCTATCAGGACCGCAACGGCATTATCCACCTGGCATTTGAGAAACTTTCTAAAATACATAATCCCATCGCCATCCTCAGAAATGCCACAGAAAGCAGGTTGTTTATTGAACAACTTTGCCTTGCCTATTCCCTTTGCCCCAAATTCTGCCATTTGCAGGAAAATGTGGCACATTGTTCACATTTCAGGCTAAGGAGTTGCCAGGGCGTTTGTCGCGGAGAGGAAAGTGTTGATGAATATAACGCAAGGGTACGCAGTGCAATAAAAATAACTAGTGCCAGCAGGGAGAATTTCTTGATAAAAGAGCGGGGACGTCAATCTGGTGAAGATGCGATTGTTTGCATTCAGGATGGCTGTTATTTGGGATATGGGTTTGTCAGCAGGGACCAAACCATTAGTTCACAGGAAGACCTTATGGCCCACATTATTCCTCAACAACATACTATAGAATCACAACAGCTGATCAGCTCTTACCTGACCAGACATCCGGAGAAGGCTGTACCCTTAAAAACAGCTGAACCCCCTGAGCAGGCAACAAAAGACTCTTGATCCTGCCAGGACAGACCTATTTTTCGATTTCCCGGTACATCCTGATTACAAATACCAGCCATATCAGGAAGATAATGGCCACAATGACGGAGTACCAAAGGATAAATGCTGTCACTTTCTGTACTTTAAAAAATTCATAAACCCAAGAATGGTTGGTGCCCAGAAAGCGATAAAAATGGCTTCCAGTTTGTTTCCTGTAAGAAAAAGATATTCGGAAACCACGATGATGGAAAGTACCACGAGGAGTAATATAAAGCTCATGGCCCCTACTTTCCCAATAAAATTCTTTAACATACGAAGGATATATAGTGCTAATATAAAGTTAGGAAATAATTCCTGGCCCTGTAGAATAAATTTATGGCCAATACGCATCTGCACTCAAGAAACAGGCAGAAATCCTTGTATTCTTTGCTCTGATCAACCTGTAAAAGGTGGGTGAGATGGTTATCGTATGGGTACTTATTTCCGTTTCCCACTATTCATAAAACTGACAAGCGTAGCAATAAGTGCGATTACAACAAAGGCGAAAACCGCAATCATGATCATACCGTTACTCCAGTCAACCAGGGGAATTAGAAGTGAAAACATAGTGGCTATATTTTAAATTTTCACACGAAAATACTAAGGGCAGTCCAATGAAAATATGACATATATCAGAAGCCGATATACCTCTTTTGTTTTACCACATCCTTGATCGAAGTATACTTATACCTACTTTTTTGTCTTGCAGGAACTGATCCCAAACAAACCATATAGTGGACAAAATCCGGTAAGGCTGGTGAGTAGAAATACAGCTGCTGCTGCCATTAAAACATAGGCCCATGGACCTTGCAGAACATCGTAATAAACCAGCAGGGCCACAGCCAGCGCAAGTAAGAAACGAAGGATTTTATCCAGTTTTCCCATATTTGTTTTCATGCCTATTCTCTTTTAATGATACCTGTTTTAAATGTAATAGCTTGTGCTGTGCTTAACTATGACATATATCAGGATGGCTTTGTACTGGGGCAGACAAAGTCTGTTGTAGGTATACCCGCTTTTTTCATATCCGTAAACCCTCCTGAAATATCCACCAGGTTATGGATACCGCGGCTTTTTAGAATAGAGGCCGCAATTACCGAACGATATCCCCCTGCACAATGGAGGTAAAAGGTCTGATCCGAGGGAAACTCCGCCAGATACTCGTTTATAAAACTCAGTGGGGTGTTTATGGCATTTTCAAAGTGTTCGGCGGCATATTCACTCTCCTTGCGCACATCATAAAGGGGAATACCCTTTTGATTAAGGACCGCTACTGCTTCTTCTGCGTTAATGGCAGGCATAGAATCTGTCTCCTTACCTGAACTCACCCAAGCATCGTAGCCCCCTTCCAGATAACCCAGGGTGGCGTCAAAACCCACCCTTGAAAGCCGGGTAACCGTCTCTTCTTCCTTGCCCTTGGGAGTCACCAAAAGTATGGGTTGCTTAACATCGGCTATAAGTGCCCCTACCCAGGGAGCAAAATCCCCTTTAAGACCAATGAATATTGACCTGGGGATATGCCCTTTAACAAATTCGTCCTGGTGGCGGACATCCAGGATAACGGCTCCTGTTTCGTTTGCTGCAGTTTCAAAGGCATCTGGCGACAGGGGGCGTGTACCTTTTTCAAGTACCTCCCCGATATCGGCATACCCCTCACGATTGAGCTTGACATTTGCAGGAAAATATTTAGGCGGGGGAAGCAGGCCCTCGGTAACCTCCTGTATAAATTCCTCCCGGCTCATGTCTGCCCTGAGGGCATAGTTCATCTTCTTCTGGTTACCCAGTGTATCTACCGTTTCCTTCATCATATTCTTTCCACAGGCCGATCCCGCTCCATGGGCGGGGTAAACTATTACATCGTCTGCAAGGGGCATGATCTTATTTCGCAGGCTGTCAAAAAGCATTCCTGCCAGTTCCTCCTGGGTCATACTGGCGGCTTTTTGCGCCAGGTCTGGTCGGCCAACATCCCCTAGAAACAAAGTGTCCCCTGAGAAAATAGCGTGATCTTTTCCGGATTCATCAATTAACAGGTAGGTAGTACTTTCCATGGTGTGCCCCGGTGTGTGCAAAACCTTTATCCGGAGCTTGCCCAGGGGAAATTCCTGCTGGTCTTCTGCTATAATGGCCTCAAATGAAGGATTTGCCATTGGGCCATAGATAATGGGTGCATCGGTTTGTTTTGATAACGTAACATGGCCACTGACAAAATCTGCATGGAAATGGGTTTCGAAGATATACTTGATCCTTGCTCCTGCCTCCTGTGCCCTTTTGATGTAGGGTTCGGTTTCCCTGAGGGGGTCTATTATCGCTACTTCCCCTTCACTTTCGATATAATATGCCCCCTGGGCCAGGCATCCTGTATATATTTGTTCTATTTTCATAACAATCATTATTTTGGGTCAAAAATAGGAGTTTCCACCGAGCTGAAGTCGCGGTTTATTTTCTTTTCTCCCTTCGTTGTTGTACCACCTTTTGCCGAAGTGGTGGCGGTGCACCTCTCTGGTCGTGATAATTCACTGCCTCGATTATACGCACAAATAGGTGGTCTTTTGGCACCACATCTATGATATCGCTGTTAAACACAATATCACGGATTGGGCCGATGGCTCCTGTAATATAAAAATCCATGCCCCTTTCCCTTAGTCCCGATATGGTCTTTACCAGCATACGGGCTGCCGTAGAATCTATATAGTTGATGGCTTCTGCATTTAGAATAACTCCTTTCAGATCAGGTCCTTTCTTATCTACATACCTCAAGAGTCGTTTTTTGAAATAGGAGGCATTTCCGAAATACAATTGGGCATCAAAACGCACAATGAGCAGATCAGGCCGTACCTCGATATCTTCGGAGAACCGCTCTACATTTCTGAAATAGTCTGTCCCCTTTATATTCTCCAGCACGGCAAAATGTGGCTTAGAAGTGCGGTAGACCATCAGCAATAGTGACAGCAATACCCCGATGAGGATACCCTGGGGAATTCCTATAAAAAGGGTGATTAAAAATGTCCCCAGGAGGATGAGGAACTCGTCCTTTCTCTGGTACCAAAGCGTCCTGGCGTAAGCAACATCTATAAGTCTGAACACCGTAACCATAATAATGCTGGCCAGTACCGCTTTTGGCAGGAAATAGAACACTGGGGTGAGGAATAACAAGGTTATAACCACAACTCCCCCTGATATCATGCCGGATATATTGGATTTGGCTCCTGCATCATAGAGCAAAGCCGAGCGCGAGAAACTCGCTGTTACGGGGTAGGATTGGAACAGGGAACCCAGCATATTGGATAATCCCAGCGCACGCAGTTCCTGGTTGGCATCCATACGGTCTTCATTGCCTTTGTCTTCAATCCCCTTACCAATAGAGACCGCTTCCAGGTAACCTATCAGGGCAAGGGTAAGGGCAATGGGCCAGAGTTTTAAAACCAGGTCACCGTCTACCTGAGGAACGTTAAAGGCAGGCAAGCCCATGGGGATCTTACCCACAAGCCGAACTCCCATGGCCTCCCAATCGAAGAGGAAGGCCCCCAGTATTCCCAGGACAACCGCAACGAGTATTCCGGGAAACCTCCGGTTCCATCGGCGTAACAACAGGATAAGACCTATCCCCACCAAACCGATCAGAAAATCATAGATATGTATCCGGGGTACGGCATCAAATGCATTGATAACCAATTCATAAATGCGATTGCTTTCGGGAATATCCGCACCAAACAGGTGCTTGAGCTGACTCAACATAATGATCAATGCGGCAGCAGAAATAAAACCACTGATTACCGGCCGGGACAGGAAGTTGACCAGAAAACCCATCTGCAGCACCCCCAGAACCAACTGAATAGCCCCTACCAGGAAGGCCAATCCAATGGCCAGTGCAATATATTCCCCCGGACTACTGGCACCCAGGAGTCCCAGTCCGGCAGCGACCAGGAGGGAATCCATCGCAACAGGACCAATGCCTAGATGTCGGGAAGTACCAAAAATCGCATAGATCAACACAGGGAATAAAGCCGCATACAATCCGTATACCGGCGGTAAGCCGGCGATCATGGCATAGGCCATGCCCTGGGGCACCAATAAAATCCCTACGGATAAGCCTGCACCCAGGTCCCTGGGAAAGTCGTTTACAGAATATTTACCCAGCCAGTCTATAAGCGGAAAATACTTTCGCATACCCCAAATGTACTACTAAATAACTGC
>NZ_CEYNTP010000141.1:6061-7443 GCF_982873095.1 Lentiprolixibacter sp.
TCTCTTTGTCTGCCACAGCGTCCTGTAGATACTTTAATAGCCGTGTTTCCAGGGCCGACCTCCTATGGCTACATCTCAAATTGAAGTTTATAAATCCAAAATTTTTATCTGGTTCCGGTGAAGTTCGATCTTACCCTCTTTCTCCATTTGCTTTAGCAGTCTGGAAATCACTACACGGGAAGTATGCAGGTCATGCGCCACCTGCTGATGCGTAGCATAGATCATGTCGTCATGGGTAACCATGGCCTTATCCCTCAAATACTTGAACAGGCGTTCATCCATCTTCATAAACGCCAGGGTATCTACTGTCTCCATGAGTTCTGAAAGGCGGGTGTGATAACTGTCCAGGATAAATTGCCGCCAGCTGCTGTACCTGCTGAGCCATTCTTCCATTTTTTCAATGGGGATCATAAGCAGTTCTGTTTCTACCTCAGCCACTGCCCGTATCTCACTTTTCCCTGTACCCATGCAGCAGGAAAAGGTCATGGCACAGGTATCCCCTTTCTCAATAAAATAAAGGATAAGCTCATCACCGTTTTCGTCTTCCCGCATTATCTTGATGGCCCCGCTAAACAACAGGGGCATGGCTGTTATCCGCTGCCCGATGTCCATCAGGATTTCCCCCTGTTTTACTTTTCTGCAAACCCCAACCGCTTCGATTTCATCGAGTAGTTCCTCTTCAAAGAGATAACCGTAGTGCCTTATTAGTAATTCGCGCATCCTGTAGTAATTTTGATTATTTTGTTTCAGAGGGCATTATCTGTACTTCAAACCGCATGGATTCCCTGCCAAGATAGTGAAATCCTTCATGAAGCTGCTGCACCGGGGTGTTATAGGGATAAAAAGTAACCGGTTCTACACACAGCATATTGGACACCTCGGTCCATAACATAAAATTATCAAACCCGCTGGTCCTGATAGAAACATCCATAATATCCCTGAGCGTAAGTTCCTGGCAGGAAGCTACTTCCAGTGCCCGGCTACCGGCCTGTATAATCTCTTCAAGGCGAATTTCTTTCTCTCCAGCAAGTACCACGGGGGATTCCGAGTGTAATTTAAATGCCGGATGGTAGCCCAGCATAAAGGGCATGTCTGGTTCCCCTGCTATTTCGAACACCAGCTGCAATCCGTCATTACCAAGCTGGAACACTTTGCGGAATGTAAAATCATAAGGCCAGACAAGGAACTGAAGCCGGGAACGGTCCGGATATTTGGAATTCCTGACCACGGTTCCGGCGGTATAGCTTTTTTCATAGACCGCCCGTGTACCTGAAGATTCCAGCAGCTCATAATGTAATTCGCGTAGCAAGCCGTGTTGGTCCTGCATGGCGTTCCCCCTGGATACCTGCACCCTGTACCCTGTACCCTCAGTAGGGCCAATT
>NZ_CEYNTP010000142.1:0-7350 GCF_982873095.1 Lentiprolixibacter sp.
AACCTGCATTGTATCTTCGTAAACAATGGTTTGCTGCGAAAAAATGAATTCCAGGAAGTGCTGGATCAGTACGAACATATGGGGCTTAACATCAAAGGCGTTGATGCTTCGGCACGTTTTTTGAATGCTTTGGAAGGAGTAGAAGATCCTGAGAAGAAGCGCAAAATAATTGGTCGGGTTTTTATTGAAGTATTTGATGACGAAGCCCACAAGGTAAAAAATGTGAAATGGCTGGCACAAGGGACCATCTACCCGGATGTGATCGAATCCGTTTCGGCAACGGGAGGACCGTCGGCCACCATTAAAAGCCACCACAACGTTGGCGGGCTGCCTGATTTTATGAAACTGAAGGTGGTAGAACCGCTAAAAATGCTTTTTAAGGACGAAGTGCGGCGTGTGGGGACCACCATGGGGGTAGATGAAGAACGCCTGGGGAGGCATCCTTTCCCCGGGCCGGGGCTAGCTATCCGGATCCTGGGGGATGTAACAGCTGAAAAAGTGAAGATTTTGCAGGAAGTGGACGCAATTTTTATCAACGGATTGAAAGAATGGGGCCTTTATGACGATGTCTGGCAGGCCGGCGCCATGCTTTTGCCCGTAAATAGTGTAGGCGTTATGGGGGATGAACGTACATATGAAAAATGCGTAGCTTTACGTGCGGTCGAAAGTACTGACGGCATGACGGCAGATTGGGTGAATTTGCCTTATGAGTTCTTACAGAAGACGTCCAACGAAATTATCAACAAAGTACCCGGGGTGAACCGTGTGGTGTATGACATTAGTTCCAAGCCCCCGGCAACAATAGAATGGGAATAGGATGAAAAGAGCGTTAAGGAGAATTTTTCTGGTACTTGTTTTTATAGCAGCTTCCGTCCAGGCCTGGGCACAGCAGTATGCTACGCATGCGGTTAAGGAGGGCGAGACCCTGAATAGTATTGCCAAGCAGTACCGGGTTACACCTTTTAATATTCTTAAAGCTAACCCCGAGCTCAAATCCGGGGAGGATATACAACCCAATACCATTTTGGTTATTCCCCTGGCATCTGAGGCACCTGTACCTGAAACTGTTGAAGTTGTAAAAGAGAAAAAGACCACCGAGGAGTTGTTGAGAGCGCTCAAAAAGGATACCGTGGAGGTTGTCCTGGAACCCATTGGCTACAATCAGCACCGTGTTCGCAAGCGGGAAACAGTTTATGGCATAACCAACCGCTATGAGATCACAGAGGAAGACCTAAAACGCTATAATCCGCAGCTGTATTCAGAGCCACTTAAAAAAGGGATGCGCCTTCGAATCCCCATATTCCAGGAACCAGAACCGGATGAATTAGGATTAAACCCGGATGACTTTGAAGTGTATCGGGTACAGCCCAAGGAAACAAGATGGAGCATCGCCCACAAGTATAAGATCACCATAGACAGCCTGGTGGCCCTTAACCCGGATTTACCCAAGACAACCAATCACCTGATGATTGGACAGGAGCTCCTCCTACCCAAGGTTGCCGGCAGCTCTGTGGAACGACAGGAAGTGCAATTGTACGAGAGCTATACCGTGCCCGCACAGAAAACACTGTACAGTATTACCAAGGAATACGGAATAACCTATGACGAGCTCATTAAATTAAATCCGGAAATTGTTGAACAAAATGGCCTTAAGGAAGGGATGGTACTCAGGCTGCCCGTACAAAAGAACCCGCAAGAGGAGGTAAACACAGAAAACTATGTCTTCTATGAAGTGAAACCCAAACAAACCGAGTTTTCCCTCACCCGTATGTTCGGGATCTCTTACAATGATCTGCTCGAACTCAACCCTGACCTGGTCAAGGGATTAAAGGCGGGGATGGTCCTGAAACTGCCCCTTGATATCAATCCGGAGTTGCAGGTTAAGAATGCATTGGTCCTGGACAGGATCAACTTGCTGGACAGCATTAATCCCCAGAATCGCCCAAAAATACTGTTTATGCTTCCTTTTCGCCTGAACCGGCTCAATCTGAACGATACCGATGCCGTAGGAGCTACCATTGAAAGGAGCAATGCCCTTAAATACAGTCTGGGTCTGTATTCAGGAGCACTAATTGCCCTCGATTCCATTTCATCCCTGGGGGTCTCTGTGGATGTAAGGACCTACGATACAGAATTAGATCTCAATCGGGTGAAGGAGATTGCAACACGGGAAAATTTAGGCGATTACAGCGCAATTTTTGGCCCGCTGCAAGTGGATGCACTACAGGAAGTGGCCGCCCAGGCACTGAGTTATCAGGTCCCTGTTATTGCCCCCCTGGCTTCCAGTGCGGATATCAGCCTGAGTAATGTCTTCTTTACAGTGCCCACTGAGGAAAACCTTAGAGACCGTATGTTGTCTTACATGGAAAGTAAGGTGACCGAACAGCAGATCCTGGTCATAGCCGATCAGCAAAACAAGGACGCAGAACAGAAAATCCTTGAAAAGTTTCCGGACGCTAAAGTCGTTGAGATCTTGGAGGAGGAAGAAAACATAGCCCTGGATCTGGAGCTGTTCACCATGTCCCTTTCTATTGAAAAAGAGAACTGGGTCTTTGTGGAAACCGACAATTTTAAGGTAGTCAGCAGTGTGAGTTCCATCCTCAATTCGGCTATATCTGACACCACCCAGGTACGGATGTTCACTACAAACAAGAACAAGGCCTTTGAAAATGATGTGATCTCAGGGAATCATCTCTCCAATCTTCGGTTCACCTACCCTTCTATTGACCGGAAAACCGGAAACAGTGCCTTTATAACACGGTACCGCAGGCGGTTCGGAACCTTACCGGACCGGTATGCTACCCGTGGTTTTGACCTTACCTATGATATCCTTTTAAAGCTGGCCTACCGAATGAACCTCTTTGAGGCTTCTGAAACCATAGGGGTTACTGAATACGATGGCAACAAGTTCGATTATGCCAAGGACCTGGCCTCTGGCTATTTCAATACAGCTTCCTACATCATGATGTACGATGAAATGCGTGTGAAACAAATAAACCCTCAGGATGACCTCTAAAGTTACCTACCTTGGGGAGTTGCGTACAGAATGCAGGCACCTCCGGTCCGGGAACGAAATCATTACAGATGCCCCCGTGGACAACAACGGGAGGGGAGAGGCTTTTTCTCCCACAGACAAGGTGGCAACTGCCCTTGCAAGTTGTATGCTGACCGTTATGGGGATAAAGGCGCATGCGATGGGCCTTGAACTGAAAGGAGCCTATGCTGAGGTAACCAAGACCATGGCGGCTAACCCCAGGCGGATTTCCGGAATTAAAGCCATATTGCATCTACCTCAGAATATTGTTACGGAAACACGCACCATCCTCGAACGGGTTGGGAATACCTGTCCTGTAATTCAAAGTATCCATCCCGAGATTAAAAAAGAAATCCATTACCATTGGGATTTATAGTCAAGACCATTATAGTTGGCAGCCTGCTGTTTTTCCAGGGTTTCCTGCTTTGGGGGCAGGAGGAAGAGGCCATAGAGTGGGATCCGGAATATCGGTTGAGTTGGGAAGACTTTCGCGCCACCCCGCCCCTGACGGGCAATATAGCGGCGACTACTGCGAGTGGGATAAGTTATTACTTCTCCTCAACAGAGGTGAGTGGCGAGATGGAAGTGGACTTCACCGTGAAGTGCTTCTTTTACCCCGAAAAATCCTGGTATAAACCCGAGATCTGCAACGCAGTAGTCCTTAGTCATGAACAATTGCATTTTGATATTTCCGAACTCTTCGCAAGAAAAATGAGGCGGCAACTTAACAGTACCCGTTTTACCCGCAACATCAAGGCAGAGATAAGAGCGATTTATCGCAAGATCAATGAAGAACTGGCCGCCTTCCAGGATCGCTATGATTTGGAAACGGACTATTCCCGAAATGTGGGTCAGCAAAAGGCGTGGAATGCAACGATTCAGGCTGCCTTAAGCCAATAATTGGATTGGAATTCTTAAATGTCGCAGAGGGTCACCCCCTGGTCCAGTGCTGCAATTTTATCTTCCCAGGAAGGGATGAATTCCTGGGCAACATGACCAGAAAAACCAGTTGCGAAAATAGCCTTCATGATAGCCGGGTAGTTGAGTTCCTGGGTTTCATCAATTTCGTGCCTTCCCGGATTTCCCCCTGTATGATAATGCCCAATGTAGTTATGGTACTCCCGGATGGTGCGGATCACATCGCCTTCCATAATCTGCATGTGGTAGATATCGTAGAGAAGTTTAAAGTTATCCGTGTCCAGCCTACGGCATAATTCCACCCCCCAGGGAGTGTGGTCACACATATGGTCTTTGTGATCCACCTTCGAATTCAGCAATTCCATGTGCAAGACTACTCCATACTGCTCCGCCAGGGGCAGGATGTTTTCCAGGCCATCTACACAATTTTGCAGCCCCTCCTCCTCTGAAAGACCGTCGCGATTACCACTAAAGCAAATAAGATTGGCATACCCTGCATCTGCCACCTTCGGGATCATTTCCTGGTAGTTCTTAATCAAAGCGGGGTGATATTCTGGATTGTTCCAGCCCTGTGTAAGGCCTAGTTCCGCCCCCCAGCACATTGAGGCGTGGATGTTGTGTTTTTGCAACAAAGGCCAATCTTCGGGGCCTACGAGGTCTATGGCCCCTATACCTAAATCAGTAAGGTGCCCTAAAAACGTATCCAGTGGAATGCTGTTATAACACCAATAGCATACACTATGGTTAATGTTCCCCTTTCTCTGCCTGCTCGCAGGCATGGGTTGCTTCTGGGCAAGGGTATGCTGAAGACTGAGGAAACCCATAGATGCGGCGGTGGATGTACCAATAAATTTACGGCGTTTCATAGCTTTGAAGTTTAGTAGTTTTAAAGATAACTAAATTGAAACAGGGGGGATACCCATGATCAACAAGGAGCGCCTTATAAAATTAGCCCATTACAAAATGCCTTTTGGCAAATACAAGGGACGTTACCTTAGTGACCTGCCTTTACCTTATTTGGTGTGGTTTCGGCAGAAGGGATTTCCTACGGGCGTTCTGGGTGAATATCTCAGGGAGGTGCTCGAAATAAAAGAAAACGGACTTGAGGGCCTCTTGCGCCAGATAAGGGAAGATTTTGCGTCTTAGTCCAACGAAAATCCTAGCGCAATTTGTATCTTTACATCCCGTAACCTAGAGACGCGTCATGGCAGACACCAAATACATTTTCGTTACGGGAGGAGTGACTTCATCATTAGGCAAGGGCATCATTGCTGCATCCCTGGCCAAACTCCTGCAGGCCAGGGGTTATAAAACCACCATTCAAAAGCTGGACCCTTATATCAACGTGGATCCGGGCACCCTAAATCCTTATGAACACGGGGAGTGCTACGTGACCGATGACGGGGCGGAAACTGATCTTGACCTCGGTCACTATGAACGCTTCTTAAACGTAAGGACTTCCCAGGCGAATAACGTTACAACAGGGCGGATCTATCAAAGCGTTATAGAGAAGGAACGCCGCGGGGAATTCCTGGGTAAAACTGTACAGGTAGTACCCCATATCACCAACGAAATAAAGGAGCGTATCCAGATCCTGGGGAATAGCGGGGATTACGATATCGTGATTACCGAAATCGGCGGTACCGTTGGTGACATCGAATCCCTGCCCTATATCGAAGCAGTGCGCCAATTGCTTTGGGAACTGGGGGATAAGAATGCCATCGTGGTTCACCTCACCCTTGTGCCTTACCTGGCGGCAGCCGGTGAACTCAAGACCAAGCCATCCCAGCACTCTGTAAAGACCCTGATGGAGAGTGGTATCAAAGCGGATATCCTGGTGTGCCGTACCGAACACGAAATTTCCGAAGAGATAAAACAAAAACTTGCCCTTTTTTGTAACGTTAAAAAAGAGGCGGTGATACAGTCTATCGATGTTGCAACCATTTACGACGTTCCCATTATGATGCTGAACGAAGGACTGGACCGCGTTGCTTTGGAAAAATTGGACTTGCGGTCCCAGGGGGAACCTGACCTGGAGCAATGGCACGCCTTCCTGCATCGCCATAAGAACCCGAAAGGGGAAGTTACCGTTGGCCTCATTGGGAAATATGTAGAACTGCAGGATTCATATAAATCCATACTGGAATCCTTTATCCATGCCGGAGCAACCAATGAAGTACAAGTAAATGTGCGATCGATTCATTCAGAACACCTGGCCCCGGATAACATAGCAGGTAAATTAAAAGGTCTGGATGGTATCTTGGTGGCCCCGGGATTTGGGGAGCGTGGGATAGAAGGCAAAATTTCAGCTGTACGCTATGCACGTGAAAATGGAATCCCCTTCCTGGGGATCTGTTTGGGGATGCAAATGGCGGTTATAGAATACGCCCGTAATGTGCTGGGCCTCAAAGATGCCAACTCTACGGAAATGGACGAACATACAGAGCATCCTGTGATCAGTCTGATGGAAGAGCAGAAACACATTACGAACAAAGGCGGTACGATGCGCCTGGGAGCATGGGATTGTGAGATCAGGGAGGGATCTCTGGTGGCAAAGGTATACGGCGGGGAGACGAACATCTCAGAAAGACACCGGCACAGGTATGAACTCAATAATGAGTACAAGGAGAAGCTGCAGGAGTCAGGTATGCTGGCGTCAGGGATCAATACACAAACCGGCCTGGTGGAAATTATAGAACTCCCTTCCCATCCCTGGTTCATAGGAGTGCAATATCACCCGGAGTATAAAAGTACTGTAGCCAACCCACATCCCCTGTTTGTTGGCTTTGTGAAGGCCGTTCTCCAGCACAAAAGGCAACAAACTAATGCCAGTTTGGCATAAAGTGCCGTTTTGGGCATATATTTGCAAACCGGTTAAAGCGTATTACCGTTGAGGAACAGTGCGTCCTTACATGAGGTAGATCCTTAAGCTATTTTTAAATTCCATGGAAGAAAAGAAACTCGATGTCAAGTCAATTATCGGTTTTGTACTGATTTTTGTCATTTTAATTTTTTGGTTTTACCTGAACCAGCCCACTCCTGAGGAGCTGGAAGCACAACAGGCACAACAAGAACAAGTAGAAAAAGAACAAGCTCCTGACAAGCAGGAGTCTACTACGGTGCTTGAACAGCCAGCCGTAAACATACAGGATTCCGTAGCATTGGCAGATTATCAGAAATCGATAGGTGATTTTCAGTTCACGCCTGCACGCCAGGGGGTTACAGCATTGGAGAATGACTACCTCTATCTGGAAGTGAATAATCAGGGTGGCCAGATAACAGAGGCCAGGATGAAGCAATTTGTTACCTATGATTCTGTTCCTATATACCTGGTAAAAGAGGGCAATGCCGATTTTAACCTGAGCTTTAGTACAACTGACGGTCGGGTAATACAATCC
>NZ_CEYNTP010000143.1:0-7209 GCF_982873095.1 Lentiprolixibacter sp.
TAATTATACGGACTATGGCAACACCTTTTACTATTGATTTTCTCGACCACGTGGCTTTGCGGGTCAATGATCTGGAGGTTTCTGCACGCTGGTATGAAGAGGTACTGGGATTAACCCCATATCACATACCGGAATGGGGAGCATACCCGATCTTTTTGCTCGCAGGTAAAACAGGAGTAGCCCTTTTTCCAGCGAAAACCGGGGAAGGCCCATCACCCCCTGCAGCCATCGGCCCGGGAATTGATCACTTCGCCTTCCAGGTTTCCAACAAAAGCTTCGAAAAAGCAAAAGCCTGGTATGCGGAACAGAAAATTCCCTATGAAGTGCAGGACCATCATCATTTTCTTTCGGTATATGTTCAGGATCCGGATGGGCATACGGTGGAATTGACCACCTTAGTCGGCAAAGCGGCGGATTTCTATAAATAACTAAGGCCCGGGTAAGCCCGAAAAGCAAAAAACCCCGACGCAGCAAGGCTGGTCAGGGTTTTACGCACTAATACTACTAAGATGTTAGGTTCAACGTAAGCGGTCCACAGATTTTACAAGATCTTCATCATTTTTAATAGCCTTGTTCGCCAAGACCAGAAAAACGATAGAAAAAATCGGAATCAGCATCCCAATACCTTTCTCAGAAACCTCGGTTTCTCCAGATAAACTTAGGGACCGGTAAACGAAAAATCCTAGTAAAAAAAGGTTCAATATGAGGTTCAACCTGTTGAGTACAAATTGATTTTTCCTGTTCCTGTACATGAAAATAGCAATCAAGGCCAGCAATGCAACCACATAAAAGGTGATAACTATCCAGGTTACCTGGTTCGCCATTACATCCGCTCCTTCCGCATCTTTCCAGAGGGGTAGCCATATGGGCAATAAGCCGTTAAGTAGGGCTACAAGGAGCAAATAAACTGTTTGAATACGCTGAATCACTTTCCTACGCTATTGGATGGCAAAAATACGGCACTTTTTAATTCCTGAAAATCAATTCGCCAAAAAAAGTACTAAAATCGACAGCTTAACATTTCGGTCAAAGTACCCCCCTGCCCAAGCTGTAAAAAGGATTAACCGCTAAGGGCTCTTCCTGCCATTTTTTAATGAATATCAGGCAAGTATGAAAAATAATTTGTATTATTGTCCCGTTATTAGTTAGTTCACTTACCGACCGGGATATCTTTCCCGCGAAACACCCGAATAACAACATACTTCATTTTTTTATCAATACTAATTTATTCAATACTGAATGTTTGAAATTTCAGAATTAAAGGGGAAAAAACTTCCCGAATTACAGGAAATAGCAAAAAACCTAAAAGTACCCAAGTATAAATCCCTGAAAAAACTAGACCTGGTTTATCAAATACTTGACTTTCAGGCAAGTAACCCAGCTGCTGTAAAAACAGTAACAGCATCTGATGAAACCCCAAAAACTGCTCCTAAGCGCAAAAGAGTAGCGGCTAGCAACGGACAGGAAAAAAGTCCTAAACAAGCTAGGGAAAAAGGGCCGAAACAAGCTCAGGAAAAAGGGCAAACGCAAGAAAAAGGTGCAGTATCAACCAGTGATAAAAGCACAGAGACCCCGTCCGCGAAAAAGACGGGCAGAGGGGATGACAAGCGTCACAAAAAAGACTATCAAAAAGGCGGTGGGTCTCATAAGCAGCATCCCAAGCAAAAGCAATCCTATCAAAAGAAGGAAGCCCACGAACCAAAGAGCAGCAATTTCGACAAGGACCTTAAAAACAAATACAAGCAACCCGAGTACGAATTCGACAGTATAATCGAGAGCGAAGGGGTCCTGGACATTATGCAGGATGGCTACGGCTTTCTGCGCTCTTCGGATTACAATTATCTTTCCTCACCTGATGATATTTACGTGTCACAATCTCAGATCAGGCTTTTTGGCCTGAAGACCGGGGATACCGTATTGGGCAACGTTCGACCTCCAAAAGAAGGGGAGAAATATTTCCCACTGATCAAGGTGAATAAAATAAACGGCCTGGATCCCCAGGTGGTTAGGGACCGCGTAGCCTTTGAACACCTTACCCCACTATTCCCCAGGGAAAAATTCAACCTGGCGGAACGGCAGAGCAATATTTCCACCCGCATTATCGACCTGTTTTCCCCGATCGGAAAGGGCCAGCGGGGTATGATTGTAGCCCAGCCCAAAACAGGTAAGACCATGTTGCTCAAGGACATTGCCAACGCAATTGCAGCCAACCATCCTGAGGTATATCAAATCATACTCCTCATCGATGAACGTCCGGAAGAGGTGACAGATATGCAAAGAAATGTTCGCGGCGAAGTAGTGGCCTCCACTTTTGATAAAGAAGCTACGGAACACGTCCGTGTAGCTAATATTGTGCTGGAAAAGGCGAAGCGATTGGTGGAATGCGGGCACGATGTAGTGATCCTTTTGGATTCCATTACCAGGCTGGCCCGTGCCTACAACACCGTACAGCCTGCTTCAGGTAAAGTATTGAGTGGTGGGGTTGACGCCAACGCCCTCCACAAACCCAAGCGATTCTTTGGAGCAGCGCGGAACATTGAAAATGGGGGGTCCCTCTCTATTATCGCCACGGCGCTTACAGAAACCGGTTCCAAAATGGATGAAGTCATCTTCGAGGAGTTCAAGGGAACGGGTAATATGGAGCTGCAGCTTGACAGGAGGATCAGTAACCGCAGGATATTCCCTGCTATCGACCTGGTTTCGTCCTCAACAAGACGGGACGACTTGCTGCATGATGAGAACACCGTCCAGAGGTTATGGATTTTACGCAAATACCTGGCAGATATGAATCCAATCGAAGCCATGGAATTCATGGAGCAGCGCATCAGGCAAACCAAGAATAATGAGGAATTCCTGATGACTATGAATCAGTGATCCCAACATAAGATCATTATAACACCCAACCCTCTCTTAAAAGGGTTGGGTTTTTTTATTCCCTTTCCGGGCACCCTGGCTTCCGGGTTATCTTAAAAATAGTAACTTAGGAGGGGTAATCCCGTTCCCCCCTTGCATTGTTGTGTAACTTTATTTCCAAAAACCATATGTTATGAAACTTGAGAAACCAATGTTGGCTTTTGCCTCACTGATAGGTTTGATCCTTTTGCTATCCCTGCACAGTTGTAAAGAACAAGACAGACAGAAGGAACAAAGTGAGGAAACCTCAGAAGTTAGGGCGCCTGAACAGATCATAAGTGTTGCCCAGGCCAAAACCATGTATGACCAATATTCAAAACGGAGGGCTCCCCTCATCCTGCGTTATGAGGATTCCATAACTAAAGGGGAAAGAGAATTTGATGTTGCCCGATATACCTATTACGACTACAAGACAATAAAACAATACCTGGCCTACATTGAACAAGAGGCGGAAAATGCCGGGGTAGAAATTGCCTCCCTCCGCTTTTACTTCTCCAACTATCCGGATCAGGAAACCTTTGAAAATGGAAAAAAGGTGGTACATCCAAGACAAAATTCCATTTTTCTGATGCCCACAGTACAAAGTGAGGGGCAGGATTATGGCTTTTATATTCAGGAAGGGGAATCAGGAAGTGAAGTAGTATTGCTGAATGGAAAACTGGAACCTTACCAGCAGAAAGGAATGGGGTTGAACAAAAAGGGAACCTACCATAATGAGGCCGGATTTGCTCCTAAATTGCATGCTGTGTCTACCGGGGCTCCTTCGAATGTACAAGGTGACAAAAGCCTGATACTAAATGAAGGGAACTCAGCCCCGCCACCTTATAATTAATCAAGCTTTGGAAGAAAGATGGATTTGAACTGGTTCGACCTGTTCCTGGAGCGATCATTCCTGCCGTTATACGGTATTACCGTTATCGTATCCATTTTACGCTATCGCAAATACTACGATACCCCCCTGAAGTATTTCCCGATTTTGCTGATGTATACCTTCTTGAACGAATTACTCGGTGCCCTAATCCGTTACAATGAATTTGAATTTGTCTTCAACGAGGTGTACCGGAACAACAATTTGATTATTTATAACATCTACAGCATTGTGTTCTTCCTCTACTTCTTTTACGTATACTATATGTATATAAAAGAACAGCTGTACAGAAAGATAATCGCCGTAGGCAGCGGGCTCTTCATCCTTGTGGCCATATTAAATCCATTTTTCCAGGCCTTCCTTTACGAATCTCAGGTGTTTACTTACCTCACCGGCTCCCTGGTACTGATTGTTATCCTTCTTCTGTTTTTCATTTATACACGGGAAACCTTTGGAAGCTGGTTCCGGGACAGGAGCATTATGTCCTGGCTGAGCCTGGGGATGTTTATCTTTTACCTGTTATACATGCCTATAAAATGGATCCGGTATGAGCGTGCCGCGGAACAGCTCAATGATATTCCAATGGTGCGAAGATTGCATCTGATCCTCATCCTGATCATGTACTGCAGTATTGTAATCGGGTTCCTAAGGATGGGGAAGGAACGCAAGTAAGATCTGGAAATAAAAAACCCCGGTTCATCACCGGGGTTTCCTAATTGTTTCAGTCGGTTTACAAAGTGCCTACCTGATGCGTCAATTTGCTTTTCAGGTTAGCAGCTTTGTTTGCGTGAATGATATTTCTTTTCGCCAGTTTATCAATCATACTCACTACGGAGGGCAGCAATGCCTCCGCCTTTTTCTTGTCGGTTTCGTTACGCAGTTTTTTGATCGCGTTACGCGTAGTCTTATGCTGGTACCTGTTCCTCAAGCGAACCGCTTCGTTCCTTCTGATCCTTTTTAAAGCCGACTTGTGATTTGCCATATTCTTTTACTTAATTTTCTTTACTTCCAGAGACTTCCTTTTTATCAGTCCCGCTTTTGTAGCCCGTAGGGGAATCGAACCCCTGTTACCAGGATGAAAACCTGGCGTCCTAACCCCTAGACGAACGGGCCTTTACATCTATCATACAGGAAACAGCGTTAGCTGATTCCCATTTTTGTAGCCCGTAGGGGAATCGAACCCCTGTTACCAGGATGAAAACCTGGCGTCCTAACCCCTAGACGAACGGGCCATAAAAGCTTCTCAGGGAAGCGGATGCAAAAATACAATTATTTTTTACTATCACAACTCCCTAATCCTATTTTTTGAAAGCTTTAATACGCTTTAGCAAAGAGTACCCGTTGTTTGGATGGCTTCCCGGTAAGCACGCAAGTACCGCTACCTTCATACCCTTCCAGCGGGATGCACCTGATGGTGGCTTTGGTCTCTTCTTTTATGCGCTCTTCCGTTTCGTGGGTACCGTCCCAATGCGCGGCTACAAAACCTCCCTTTTCTTCCAGAACAGCTTTAAACTCATCATAGGAGGATACCTCCGTGACACGCGCATCGCGATAGGCAGCAGCCTTTGAAAATAAATTCTCCTGTATCTCGTCCAGCAATTGGGTCACCTTATCCACCACTTCCTCAGCAACTACAGTTGCTTTTTCAAGGGTATCCCGCCTGGCGACCTCGTAAGTACCGTTTGCGAGATCCCTGGGGCCAATCGCCAACCTGACCGGAACACCTTTGAGTTCGTATTCATTGAACTTAAATCCAGGTTTATGAGTATCCCGGTTATCGTATTTGACAGATATTCCACGTGCTTTAAGATCATCAACCAACGTGGCCACCTGGGCATCAATTGCTTCCAGTTCGTCCATTCCTTTGTATATGGGAACGATTACTACCTGTATGGGAGCTAGTACCGGTGGTAACACCAGACCATTGTCATCACTGTGGGTCATGATAAGGGCCCCCATAAGTCGGGTAGACACCCCCCAGGAGGTCGCCCAGACGTAGTCTTGCTGCCCTTCCTTATTTGCAAATTTAACATCAAAGGCCTTGGCAAAATTCTGTCCAAGAAAATGTGAGGTCCCCGCCTGCAGAGCTTTACCGTCCTGCATCAGGGCTTCAATACAATAGGTCTCCACAGCTCCCGCAAAACGTTCGCTGGGAGTTTTGGTCCCCTTGATGACGGGCACAGCCATGTGTTTTTCGGCAAACTCCGCATAAAGGTTAAGGATCAGTTCGGCTTCATCAATGGCCTCCTGTTCTGTAGCGTGGGCCGTATGCCCTTCCTGCCAGAGGAACTCCGCTGTTCTCAGAAAGAGCCGTGTACGCATTTCCCAGCGCACTACATTGGCCCATTGATTAATCAGCAGGGGAAGGTCACGGTAAGACTGGATCCACTTGCGATAAGTGTCCCAGATAATGGTTTCCGAAGTGGGGCGAACGATAAGTTCCTCCTCCAGCTTTGCCTTTTCATCGACGACAATACCACTGCCGTCTTCTGCATTTTTAAGGCGATAATGGGTAACCACTGCACATTCCTTTGCGAAGCCTTCAACATGGCTGGCTTCCTTGCTTAAATAGGACTTGGGGATGAATATTGGAAAGTAGGCATTCTGATGCCCGGTGTCCTTGAACATCTTATCCAATCCCGCCTGCATTTTTTCCCAGATGGCAAACCCGTAAGGTTTGATGACCATACATCCGCGAACTCCCGAATTTTCGGCCAGATCAGCCTTGATCACAAGTTCATTGTACCACCTGGAGTAATCCTCGCTTCTTTTGGTTAAATTTTTACCCATTGATTATAGTTTGGCATAAATATTGTGCCTTATTAGCAGAAATAGTTCGGTAAAACTAACTATTTTTCAAATGTTCAACAATATAATTTTACGGTCATGATGCATATGCTACCCCAACCGAAAATTCTTCGATTCAGCCTGTTTTCCCTTTTGGGATTGCTGGCGATTTCCTGTGGTTCCTACCAACAGGCGTCTTATTACGACAATGACGGAATTTACGCCCAAACACCAGAAGGTGTTCGCGTAGAACGGCCTGTTCGCCGCGCGGTACAACCACAACCCAAACAGGAGAAGGATGGTATTTACGAGGATTATTTTGGTCAGAAAGCAGATCAGATCGATGAGATCATGGAAAGCGAGATCTTCACCGATGTGGATGATTATTACAGCGGGGTGGAGAACGATAGCCTGGCACTGGACCAGGAAACCGATTATTTCAATCAGAATAATGACTATGCCGGTTACGGTGGCTGGGGAGACAACCCGGGCAGCGTAACCATCAACATTATTGACAACGGCTGGGGCTGGAATAACTGGGGCTGGGGCTGGAACAACTGGGGTTGGAATAGCTGGAATGGCTGGGGCTGGGATCCCTACTGGGGCGCTAGTGCCTGGTACTGGGGCGGTCTGTACAGCCC